>DNHM01000542.1:1985-3220 GCA_003485885.1 Acidimicrobiaceae bacterium | reverse complement strand
CGGCAGCCTCGGCCTGAGTTGTTTCGGCCGGGGTGTCCTCGGCCGGGGTATCAGGCACAGCAGGGTTGGTGACGGACGGGACCGCCATCGGCGCAAGCTGTTCGATACGAATATCGGCACTGAAAGCTGACCAATCAAGGGTTGCCGGGTCTGCCTCAAACGGGGCGGCATCGGTCGTCGACGGTTCGACCGACGCAAGGGATTGTCCCGACGTCGACGCCGGAGGGGTAGGCGTCGACGTCGGGAGCGATTGGAGGTCCTCGTTCTGAGGAGGAGAAAGGGTGAACGCTGGCGCTGTTGGTTCGGTTGGGGCTTCGATCATGTCAGCCGGACCGGGATCGCCAGCCGGTGCTTCTTCGATGGGTTCGGCCAGACGCCATACGCCGTTGGAGCCAAAGACTCGCGGCAGTTGTGGATCTGGCGCCTCTGCATCCGCGACCAGAGCCAAGCCGCCATGTTGTGGCGGCGCGGCGATCATCGCGCCAAGCACCGCCGCTGCAAGCACCACCGGAGCGAACAACGCAATACGGCGATTACGAGAATTCCGCTTGATGTCATCCAGCATCTTAGAGACACGCATCTCAGAAAGATCAACCTCGGGTACATCGTCGGCCGTGTCGAACATCATCGGTCTGAACCCATGGTGTCTCGCAGCGAATGCAGACCTCGAGAAGCATGTGTCTTGACTGTTCCTACAGAACAGTCCAAAATCTCGGCGACATCGGCCTCGGGGTAACCGGCCAAATAACGTAGGACGACAACTTCTCGCTGGCGACGAGACAGCCGCGACAGTGCATCGACCAACGCCAACCGCTCAATGATGGGCTCACCATCGTGGGAACGCACGAGATCTTCGCCAGTCAGGTCCTGCCTAGACCGCTTGCGCCACGCATCGATTGCGCCGTTTGCGCTGACTTTAGACACCCAACGAGCAGCGTCTGGGCGAATGCGCCACCACCGCGTGTAGGCCTTGGCCATGGTCTCTTGAGCTACATCTTCGGCTTCGACCTGCTGGCCAAGAATGCGGTACGCAACACGGAAGGCTATGCGATAGAGCGCTTCGAAATTGTCGTCGTACGTGTGCATGCCCTCAGCCCAGATGTGGTGCTCTGTAGAGTGTCCTTCTCGCTACTTCACGTGAAGGTTCACCTATACAACGGATGAGCGAGCCAATTCGTTGACATAGATTCTGAAGTTTCTTAGATTCTTTCTAGCCACAATCGCCGCTCATCAGC
>DNHM01000542.1:0-1910 GCA_003485885.1 Acidimicrobiaceae bacterium | reverse complement strand
AAATCACCGCTGTTATCGATAACAAAATCCGCCTTGTCGAGTCGGGCCTGGCGGCTTACCTGGCTCGCAATACGGGCGTTGGCATCTTCGATAGAAAATCCTCGGTGAGCCACGAGTCGTTCGATAGCAAGCTCCGTCGGGGTGTCAACCACAACGATGCCGGCCAACTCAAGCGTGCGTTCGCTGTCAATCAGCAGCGGTATGTCCAGAACAACTATTTCGTGCGTCTTGGCTAACGCTTCGCGTTGGCGGGCCATGTCTTTTCGCACAGCCGGATGGACTATCTCGTTGATCTTCTTCAGCTCGTCTTGATCGTTGAAGACAATATCTGCCAGTGCAGGACGATTCAGTTCACCGTCGTTGCCAACGACCTTGTCGCCAAAGTAGGCAACGATTTCGTCGTACACTGGCATACCGGCGACCTGTAAACGTTTGACCGTTGCGTCCGCATCGACCAAACCAGCCCCATAAGCAACAAGACGCTCACTGGCCGCAGACTTCCCAGAACCGATGCCGCCAGTCAGGCCAAATTCGCTCACGGGATTGAAACTACACGAGAGACTCGATTTGCACCATTTAGGGTTTTCCGTAGGCATATCTACCTGTAGCCCTAAAGAAAGGGGCCAAACGGACGATTGAACACCTATGACTGTTTCACTCCTCCTCGTAGACGACCACCGAATGGTGCGCGAGAGCCTCAAGCGCTCGTACATCGAATGGGGCTTCGACGTCATTGGCGACGTCGCCAGCGCAGAAGAAGCCGTTCCCCTTGCCATTGCCCACCAGCCTCAGCTCGTGGTCGCTGATATCGCCATGCCCGGCATGGATGGCATCGAAGCCTGCGAACGGATTGCCAACCAGTGCCCGGACACGCGGGTAATCATCTTGACCATGCATGGCGATCAAGAGTCCCTCTCGCGTGCGATCCGCGCCGGTGCATCTGGTTTCCTGCTTAAGGATTGCAGCATCGACGAATTGATGACTGCAACTCGCCTCGCCGCTTCTGGCGAGACGGTGATTGCCCCCCAGCTCAAGCCACACCTACTCGCGCAGGTTCGCCGCCCAAACTCGACCATGACGGCAACGTCAACCACGACGAGTCACCGGATCACGCCCCGTGAGACCGAAGTGCTCCAGATGATCGCCGACGGCCACTCAACCCCTGAAGTCGCCGAACGGTTGTTCATCAGCCAGAAGACGGTCAAGAACCACCTAGCTTCGATCTACCAGAAGCTTGATGCACGTGACCGCACGCAAGCAGTTCTCCAGTCGGTACGAATGGGAATCGTCACCCTCGACTAGAACCAGCGGGTCCACTTCGCCTGTAAACAGGCACAGGACGAGTGGACCAGATGGTTCTCCACAGTCACGAAGGTTCTACCCAGTCACTAAGTAAACGCCTCGGATACAAAGTCCGAGGCGTTTGCCGTTTTCCGAAGCCCCCAGCTGTAAGACTCTCGAAGTGATCGAATTGCGCCCTGCGACCGCCGACGACGTTGACTTCATGTGGCACATGCTCTACTACGCGTCCTACACCGACCGAGAAGACGGCGTGACCCTCGACGACATGAAGTCGAACCCCGATCTCATTCGCCATCTGGACGACTGGGGGAACCGTACCGGTGACATAGCGCTCATCGCCGTTGACAAGACCGGGCGCGAAAGCCGGCTCGTTGGAGCGAGCTGGCTCCGACACATGATCGGCCACGAGCAACAAGACGTGACGTTCGTCGACGAGCACACACCTGAGCTCGTCATCTCGGTAGTCCCAGAGATCATCGGCCGGGGAGCCGGATCGCGGCTTATGAGCGAAATTCTTCATATCGCCGATGGCTACGGCATCAGGCAGGTGGTGCTCTCGGCTCGGGCTTCAAACCCGGCTGTCACGTTGTACGAACGCCACGGTTTCG
>DNHM01000223.1:2868-3002 GCA_003485885.1 Acidimicrobiaceae bacterium | reverse complement strand
GCCGAGGAACTGGGCATGAAGCCAACCGATTTCGAGATCGTGTACCAAGACACCGCAGCCGGGCCCTACGACACCGGCGCAACCGGTTCCCAAACGCTCATCAACAACGGGCGAGCAGTCGTCGGGGCTTCGCA
>DNHM01000223.1:0-2713 GCA_003485885.1 Acidimicrobiaceae bacterium | reverse complement strand
GCGAAGTCCGTGTCCATCGTCGAACTCGCAGGAATCGCCGCCGGGGATCAGCTTCTGATGGCGACAGGATCTGAGACACCGGCGCCGTATCCCGAGTTGGCCACCAACTGTGTCGGCGATCAGGGTGTCGCGGCATGGGCAGGACCCCAATTCTCGTGCCATGCCGTTCATGTGCGAGTTGATCGCGAGACCGGTGTCGCCCGAGTGCTCGACGTGAGTGCAGCACACGATTCGGGAACAATCCTCAATCCGCTTGGCGCCCTGGGCCAGATCGAGGGTGGCATCACGATGGGCATCGGACAGGCGCTCAGCGAAGGCACCCGGTACGACGACACAGGCCGTCAGCTCAACCCTGGCCTGCTCGAATACAAGCTGCAAACGGCCGCCGACACCCCAACCGTTCGAACCTGTTTCATCGAACCTGGGGGAGAGGGCGCTGGTCCTCGTGGTGCCAAAGGTTTGGCCGAGGCTCCAAACGTGGCGACCGCGGCTGCGATCTCAAATGCGATCGCCCAAGTGATTGGGCAACCCGTGCGTCAGCTTCCGATGACGGCCGAACGAGTCTGGCTCACGGCCAATGAACTGTTACACAGCGAGATCTCCAACGGGACCGGAGGCGAGTCGTGAGTTTCTTGATCGCACGTTCGATCGACGATGCCGTTGCGGCCATGGCACAAGGGGCCAGGCCTGTTGCAGGTGGTTCTGATCTCGTTGTTGGCGCCCGTCACGGCGTCGATTCGCTTCCCGATGACCTGGTTGCCATCGACCGTATTCGTGAGCTTGCGCAGATCGAGGTGAACACCGACGGCTGTGCCATTGGTGCTGGCGTCACTCATGCCAGGCTTATGGTCGACGAGACCATCGTGCGGCGTTATCCCGGTCTTGCCGACGCAGCTGCATTGGTTGGTTCACCTGCAACCCGCAACGTGGGCACGGTTGGCGGCAACATCATGAATGGTTCACCTGCGATGGACACCGGGGCGCCACTGCTTGTCCTCGAGGCAACTGTGGAGCTGCGGTCAGAGGTCGGCACGAGGACACTGCCAATCGCTGGTCTCTGGACCGGCCCACGCCATACTGCGGCGTCGGCAACAGAGTTGTGTACGTCTATCTTTCTTTCGACTCCCCGTGACCGCTCATCCAGCGCCTACGTTCGTCTTGAATACCGTCGGGCGATGGAGATCGCTGTTGTTGGTGCTGCGGCGTCGGTTCAGCTGAACGACGACGGCACGATCGCTGCAACGAAGATCGCATTGACTGCGGTTGCCCCGACAGTCGTCGCAATCAGCGTCGATCTGATTGGTCGCCCTGCCGACGAACAGGCACTGGCGATGGTCGCAGCTGCAGCGTCGGACCAAGCCACACCGATCTCGGATCTTCGGGCAAGTGACCATTACCGGCGCCACACCATTGGGGTGATGGCGAAACGTGCCTTCGATGCAGCGGCTCGCCGGGCTCAGGGCGAACATATAGCTGTGCCGGTCAACCGGACACTCGGCATTGGAGCTTCGTCATGAGCGATTCTGTCGTCGCCGTCAACCTGCGTGTCAACGGCACCGAATACCCGTTGGCGATCGCGATGAGTCGAAACCTGCTCGGCGTGCTCCGGAACGAGGTTGGGCTCACCGGCACTAAAGAAGGCTGCGACGACTGCGAATGTGGCGCTTGCATGGTGCTGCTCGATGGCCAACCAGTGAACTCATGTTCCTACCTGGCGGTGCAGGCGCAGGGGCGTCAGGTGACCACGGTTGAAGGTCTGGTCGTCGACGACAAGCTGCACGACCTGCAGCGCAACATTCTCGAAGCAGGCGGCGTGCAATGCGGCTTCTGCACCCCAGGCATGCTGATGTCTGCGTGTGCTCTGCTGGAGCGGAATCCGACACCGACACGGGAAGAAATCCAGCTTGGGATCTCGGGGAACCTGTGTCGTTGCACCGGTTATGCCCGCATTATCGATGCCATCGAACGTTCTATCTGAGAACGACGGAACCCGGTGCCATAGCACCGGGTTCGGATCGAAGATTCAGATGTGGTTGGCTGTTAGTCGCGTGACATGAGCAGACGAAGCACGTAGTAGAACATCGTCATAAGCGAACCGAATAGCGTGACCGCTGCAGCAACGTAGGCGTCGCCGGGGTAGGTCCGGATGATCGACTGGGTCTGGAACAGGATCGCTGCGCCCGCGAGCACAATCATTCCTACCGAGAACCAAACGCCCAGGTTGAAGCCAAAGATCACGGCGCCAACGATGAGCAGCATTGCGCCGCCGAAACCCCACATCACCAGTGGTCGGAGAAACGACAGGTCTTTGCGGGTGGTGAACGCAACGAAACTCAATATGGCGAAGCCAATGGCTGTGATCACTGCCGCAGCCTGCACGGTCGAACCAGAATCTTGCACCCGATAGACGATGTGCAGAATCGGGGCAAAGATGACGGCGTAGAGTGCCGATGAGCCGAACAGGCCGGCGTACTGCCGGGACGGGTTGCCTAGGTCACTGACAGCGTTGCTGACGAACCATTGGCCACCCATGAACAGGCCCATCATGAGCAGCCATTTGCCGCCACTGAAGAAGTTGTAGATACCTTCGGCGACGCCGGTCATGAAGAAGAGAGCTTCAATCGCGACGAATGCGCCAATGGCAGCCAGCACGTGTTGATAAACGCGCATGACGAATGCCGCCCGGTCTTCTTCAGGCAGATGTACGGCGGGT
>DNHM01000365.1 GCA_003485885.1 Acidimicrobiaceae bacterium | reverse complement strand
CTCGAGCATCTCTTGCTCGAGCCCTTTCATCAGCGCTGCCTCATCGGGCTCGGCGTGGTCATGGCCCAACAGATGGAGAGCCCCGTGCACCACGAGCAGTGCAAGCTCATCGGCCAGGGACTGCGGCGCTCGGTCGGCCATAGCGGGACAAATCACGATGTCGCCGAACATCGCTGGTTGTCCTGCGGGAATCGAGCCAGCAGGCGCTACCCCATCGATGGGAAAGGCGAGAACGTCAGTTGGCCCGGACCCGCCCATATGTGCGGTATTGAGCTCGGCCATCTCATGGAGTGAGATGAAGGCAAGCCCTACTTCGGCTTCCTGCTCAACAGCAGAGACTTGCCCAGGCCCGGCTTTGAGCGGGTCGTGTTGCGCTGCAAGCGTGGACGCCAACAGCGCGACCAGATGGTCGATATCGAACTGGTGCGCCTGCTGCCGGTCATCTACGTCGATGTGGACGCGAGTCGAGCCAGCAGGCGAGCTACTGCCGCTCACGTTTGTCACTCTGGTGTGTCCCATTCAGCGGTGCCCCATCAGCTCGCATTTCGTCTGCGCTCCTTGGCTGCCGCGGCGTCCTTGAGTTTCTGTTCATCGTTTTCCGTGTATGCATCGATAATCGCGCTCACGATGCTATGTCGCACAACATCTCGGCTGCTAAGTAACACGAACTCGAGGCTGTCGATACCTCGCAGCATGGGTTCAAGTTTGTTGAGCCCGCTGCGCCCATCGGGTACATCGATCTGGGTTGCATCTCCGGTGACAACGACCTTGCTGCCGAACCCGATGCGGGTCAGGAACATCTTCATCTGCTCGGGCGTGGTGTTCTGTGCCTCGTCCAGAATGATGAAGCTGTTGTTCAACGTGCGACCGCGCATGAAGGCCAAAGGTGCGACTTCGATCACACCACGCTCTTGGAGCCGCTCAGCTCCTTCGAGGTCGACCATGTCGTACAGCGCGTCGTACAGCGGCCGAAGATACGGATCAATTTTGGCCATCAAGTCGCCAGGCAAGAAACCAAGGCGTTCACCAGCTTCGACCGCTGGCCTAGTCAGGACGATTCGTTCGACTTCCTTATTCTGAAGCGCCTGAATTGCCATCGCTACGGCGAGCCAGCTCTTGCCAGTACCAGCGGGGCCGATACCGAAGGTAATCGTGTTGCGCTGGATTGCTTCGACATAACGCTTCTGGCCAGCAGTCTTTGGCCGGATACGTCCGCCACGCGATGACTTCAGAATGTCAACCGTCAGGACATCGCTTGGATTTTCGTCGGCAGCAACCATGTCAATCGACAACCTGAGGTTGGAGGCGTCGATCGAGAGCCCGCGTTGCAACAGCATGATCATCTCTTCAAAGAGACGAGCAACCGTGTCGGCCTGTGTACCGCTGACAGTGATTTCATTGCCGCGAACAAATATGTCGGTTTCGGGGAACCGTTTTTCGATTGCTTCGAGCCACTCGTCGCTCTGGCCAAGAAGGCCAGGCATCAGATGATTGCCCGGGACGGTGAGTCGTACAGGCGCTATTGTCATCGCTTCATCCATCGGCCGGCATGGGCTTGGACACGTTGAGGAGAAATGAGCGTCAGCCCTCTTCGTTCGTGTCTGTATTGCCTGGGGTGCCGTCACTTGATTGTTCGCCGTCGTCAGCTTCTGCTGGGTTCGGCTCGGGGTACAAGTGGCTTAGTGTGCCAGGTTCGACCCGACAGTCTTCGATGAATAGTTCGATGTCGCTCGTTTTGAGTCGAAACACTCGGCCGAAGCGGTACGACGGCAGCCGTCCTTGATCCATGAACCGATACAACGTGCGCGTCGTGATACCCAGACGCTTGGCTGCCTCGTCCGTATTCAACCATTCGATTTCATCCACTGCTGGCCATAGTAGCCAGACCAGTCACGCCACTGCATTCAGACCAGAGAGCTGGACGCCAAGTGTGCGGCCACGCACAATCAGATTCCCTCGACCAGCGACCACGCCCCGTCCGTCTAGGCGCCCCAGTCGGACCTTAAATATCTCACCATCGGAACGTGCACCACCAATCAGGATCCCGGTACCGCCTGACCGAATCCTTGCCGTCCATGAACGTGTGCTGCGGGCTGCGTCGATGGTCGTTGCCGCCACGACGTGCACACATTCGTTCCGATGATCGATGAGTTGTTCAAGTGCCGCTGCCATATCCGTGGTCAGCGAATCGGCATCGTCTACCACCACGACTGTGCGTTGGTTGGCGTGCATCAACTCCTCGATGGAACCAACGGTGTCGAGGAGTTGGCCCGGGTTATCCGATGCTGTGAGCGGTGACCGGTATGGCGCAACACGGACAGTCTGCACGCCCCCTCGGTCGAGTTGCCTGGTGATGACCGCAGCTGTTGTTGATCGCCCCATCCCGGGAGCGCCCACCACGAGTGCATGTTCAGCGGGGCGAAGAATGAGCTCCGCTTGATCCAAGTCCTCCGAATCGATCCCAACGGGAATATGCAATGTTCCATCAGCGCTGATGGCCGCAGGTTCAAGCTCTGCAAAGCCGAGTGACAACGGAAATGAGTAAACACCGGGCGCACTTCGGGCGATCTCGGGGTTGCTGGTCGACCAACTCGCCAGATCCGGCGGTTCGACGAGCTGGACAATGTGACGGGTTTGCACGTCGATAGCCCGCATCGCTGATAGTGGCACTACGTCTCGGAGTTTGATACCTAGCGCCAGGTATCCGCTGGGATCAGACAATGCGAGTGCCAACCGATTCGGAATCTGTTGTGCGATTCGGTGACTGATATCGCGGGGAGTGCGGGCACTCACCACCAGGTGGACACCAAGTG
>DNHM01000338.1 GCA_003485885.1 Acidimicrobiaceae bacterium | reverse complement strand
GCGACCCGTTCGATCAGGCCGCGAAACGGCACGAATTCACCAAAAGGAACCCGGCGCAGTTTGTCGTAACGGCCCGAGTTCGTGCCATCAGGGTTGATCGTCATCGATGCGTTCAGGAAGAAACCCTCGTCGCTGAAGGTCTCGATGATGCCAGCGATGATCGGCGCATCGAGATCCTGAGCGAGTTCGACGATTTCGTCGTACACGGCGGTTTCTTCGATCGCGCCCCGGGTATGGACCACGTTCTCGGGCCACAACACGAAGTCCACCGGACCCTGCACGTCTTGACTTGTTTCGAGGTGTCGTTCGAATACCGCCCGTGCGCTGGTGTTGGCAGCTCGCGTATTCTGCGGTCCGCCTCCCTGCACGATCGCAATATCGATGGTGTCTATAGCTTGGCCGTGCGGGGCTACGACGGTCGTCAGCGTGGCCAGCACCAGGACACCGAAACCGACCGCGGTGTCTCGCCAGTTGCGCTGGACTGCGGCGCTCAGCACCACGCCTCCAACGCCAACAAGTGCAACGATGGTTAACGAACCAAAGACGCGTGCGGTTTGGGCAAGTGGCGCGTCGGACTGACTTATTGCCAGGCTGGCCAGTGGCACGCCACCGAACGGCCAGTTCCAGCGCACGAGCGCTGCAACAACCAAAGCGGCCGGCAGTGCAATACGGCGCCCGGTCGTCGAAGGCACAGCCGCAGCAACCGCTCCGTAGAGCATCGCGAACATCACACCCTGGATGAGATAGCCCGGGATCGTCATGTCCCACATCCAGAAGGTGGCAGGAAACAGCCACCACAGACCAACCAGCGTGGCTCGTTTGAACCGTTCTTTTCGTGGCTGATTCGCGAGCAGCCGATCAAGGATTGCCACGCCGATAAACGCAAGTGGCCACCATCCCCACGGCGGCATAGAAAACGCGATCAGACCGCCAGCGAGCGGGGCCAGAAGACCCGCCGACCGACGGCCGATACGCGGTAGTTCGTTAACGCTGCCCGAACTGGTCACAGTGAGCGTCGCGGACAGCGTGGGTTCAACTTGGGCGCTCGCCGAATTCAGGGCTTTCGGTACGGGTGCGCTTGAGCTCCCAGAAGCCAGGTATCTGGGCAGCGGCTATAAAGGCGTCCCACAACTTGAGCGACTGTTCGGTAGTCGGGACCCGAGTGATCACGGGACCGAAGAGTGCAACTCGGTCACCGCTGTCGTCGTCGAGGGCAATGATGGGCGTGCCGACATCGTCGCCGGCGAGATCCAGGCCTATCTTCATGCCGGCCCTTATGACATCGTCGTAGGACTCATCATCGAAGGCATCTGCGTACGCCGCGTCGAACCCAGCAGTTGCCAAAGCATCTGCAAGATCGAAGCTGTCTTGGCGGTTCTTGTCGTGATGGATGCGGGTCGCGAACTCCCAGTACGCGTCCTTGACCCGGGCTTCGCCCTCGCCCTTGCGGATCGCTTCGATAACACGTAACAGCTTGTGGGTGAACAAGACAGGGGCGTAGTAATCGCTGTCTTCAGCTGGCTGATTCTTCTCGAGCAAGCTGATCGACTGCCATGTGATGTTCAGATCGCGGTGCGGTTGTACTTCGTCGACTACCCAACGGGCGGTCACCCAGCACCACGGTCAAATGGGATCAACCCAAAATTCAATGTCCATCAGCGCAGGTTATAGGGCAACAGACCACGCGGGCCTGCAGAACCGGTTAACTCTTGATCGTTGACCGGGTTAGAGAGCGCAGGCGCCGCCGGTGCCGTCGTCGAGTTCTACAACGAGTCGCTTTCGCAACCCGCCTTTGACATCAACCCGCATGGCGGTGGCCAAACCAATCAGTTTGGGAGCCATCAGGATCTTGAAGTCCTCGTGTCGCATGTTGCGATACGGGGCCAGGTTCTTGCCTTTGGTATTGGTGTCGACCGACACCTCGGCAACCTTGCCTCAACCAACCGCCGAGATGAAGTCGATAGTCATGACCCCGCCCCGTTTCGCCAGGAGCTGCTCGGCGTTTGGTGTGATGTCGATGTTCATGGTGAATCTCCGAATCCGAAGGACGTCCGAGGTGGGAACCCACACAACGTTACCCACCTTCTCGAAGCTGGCGAATTTTTCTTTGACCGTTAGCAGTGATGACTGTGGTCGGCGGGTCAACCGAGATATGGCCAATCCGATCCTCGAATGCGGACGACGGTGGTCATCTGTGGTGTGATCGGGTCCATGGTTGAACTCACCTCGTCACTCACCACGCTGATTGGAGCGTTGGACAATAAGGACGTTTCCGCCCGCGAACTTCTGGCGATGCATCTCGATCGCGTCGACAAACTCGATGGGGCCATCAACTCGGTCGTCACGCTGGCGCCCGAGCGGGCCGAAGTCGAAGCAGCCCAGATCGACCAGGCTCGGGCGAGCGGCGAGCAGGTCGGCCGCCTCGCTGGCGTACCCGTCACCATCAAGGATGCACTTGCGACCGAGGGCATCCGCTCCACCGGCGGTGCAGTCGAACTGCGCGACTTCGTCCCCGACACCGACGCCGTAGTGGTCGACACGGTCCGCACCGAGGGTGCTGTGGTGTTCGGCAAGACGAATATCCCCCGCTGGTCCGGCGACTACCAGAGCTACAACGAACTGTTCGGCACCACGAACAACCCGTGGGACATCACTCGCACGCCCGGTGGCTCGTCGGGGGGTCCCGCAGCAGCCGTGGCCATGGGGTTCACCGGCTTCGAGATCGGCACGGACATCGGCGGCTCGATTCGGCTGCCGTCTTCCCATTGCGGCGTGTACGGGCACAAG
>DNHM01000316.1 GCA_003485885.1 Acidimicrobiaceae bacterium | reverse complement strand
GGCAGGGTCCGGAGCAACCCATGACCAGCCTCGACCATGATCTGGCCAGCCGCCATGCCAGTCAGTAATGAGATCTGGGCGTTCCAGCCTTCGACTGGCATCGAGGTGTCATAGTGCAGTTCGTAATCACCATCGCCTTGTGGCGAGATTTCTTGAGCCGGGAGTTGCAGGCTGATCGCGCCACGATCGGCTTCGATCTGCTGACGTAGTTTGCCAATTTCTCGAAGCAGCTCGAGTGAAACCGTGCCGTCGTTGCCATCGATGCGGTCCTGTGCCTGACGGTAGGTCAGCTGCTCGCAGCTCCGCACCATGGCTCGACGAGCGGTGGCAGTGGTCTGATGGCCATCGGCGTCGAGGTCGATCTCCCACAACACCGCAGGTTTGATGGTCCCAGCCAGCAGACTTCCGGCGGATTCGTTGAGGGTTTTGGGATGGAGTGAGGCCCGGTGGTCGGGGGAGTAGAGGGTGACACCGCGGGAGCGGGCTTCGGTGTCGAGTGCACCGCCGGGTGCAACAAAACTCGCAACATCGGCAATGGCGTACCAGACTCGATAGCCGTCCTGGTGGCGTTCGGCTGCGAACGCCTGGTCGAGATCAATACTTCCCGGCGGATCAATCGTTCGCAAAGCCAGATCGGTCCGGTCAACCACGTGGGTGTTTGCACCGGGAGGTACCAGCGGACCTCGAGTGGTTACCGCCTCGGCCTCGGCAACTACTGCCTCAGGAAACGATGCGGGCACTTCAAGCTCACGCCGGATTGCAGCAAACCCTTGCTCCAGTTCGTTGTCGAAGGCCTGCCCAATGATTCGCAACGATGCCATAGCTCACCAACGTAGACCTCGTGGCTAAACGACATAGGTATCAATTGAGAACATCCGGCTAAGATTCTTGCGGGCTGCAAGTGGGACGTAGGCCGCATGCAAGTGCGCCTGGAAGTAATAGAGACGGGATCTATATGCATTGGCGCCAGCGACTCGAGGATGTGCATCCTCGTCTGGTAGGGGCGGTCTTGGCACGAACGGTTGAGCGCAGTTACAGCGCCGACATGGTTCTATGCCGTGAAGGCGATGCGCCCGACGGCATGTATTTATTGGAGCAAGGACGGGTGCTCGTTCAGTCGCTGACCATCGACGGTGCTGCTGTTGGCTTGAGTGTGGTTGACGAGGGTGATGTCGTAGGTGAGCAGGCGTTGCTTGCCCAGACGGCGCGTAGCGCAACCGTTACGGCGGTTCGTCCAACGATCGTCCGGTTATTGCGACCAACACAATTCCGTGAACTCCGTGCCGAGCGACCCGAGATTGACCAGTTTCTGGTCCAGGTGCTCGATGCACGATTGCGGGAGATGTCGAGGCGGTTGGCCGAAGCAGTTCATTCCAGTGCCGAGGAACGGGTCTGTCGACGAGTTTTGGCGTTGGGTTCTGCGTTTGATGGAACCATCAGGTTGAGCCAGGCCTCGCTTGCCTCGCTTGCCGGAACTACCCGGCCCACGGTGAACCGGGTGCTTCAGGATCTGGTTCGAGACGAAACGGTACGACTGCGACGCGCCCGCATCGAGGTTGTGAACCCAGAAGCTCTTGCGGCTCGGATACCGGCTCTCTAACGGTCCGTCTCACCAACCGAGTTGTCGAGCGATGTGAGTTCGTCGACGACGATCTGCCAGCTGGCATGATCGGGGTTGATCACGTCGAAATGGTCGACTCCTTCCAGTACTTCGAGACGGTCGACGTGATCAGCAATCGCATAACTTTGCGCGAGTGGAACCGAGTCGTCGGTGTCGCCATGAATGAGTACGACCCGTCCATGAAACGATGCAGGGTTCGGTTGTCCTGCCGCATAGTTCTCGGGCACGTCGTCGATGTCGCCACCAAAGAAGTTGGTAGTGGCATCAACACCGACGCGATTGCGATTGGCTGCAATAACGTCGGCGACTGCTGCGAGCCCAATCGTGAGTGCTGGCCTGGTTCCAGCATCGGCGCGGCTTGCGTTCCATAATGCCAGATGACCACCTGCGGAATGGCCGATGACCACGAGCGCCGGCCAACCCGGATCACTCCAATCAGGACCTGTGACATGGTCAATCCCGGCCCGGACATCTGTCAGGGTGCTGGGGTAACCGCCGCCGGTTGGCCCGACCCGTCGGTATTCAATGTTCCAGCTGGCATAACCGGCGTCGTAGAGCGACTCGGCGAGTGGGTGCATGAGGTCACAGTGGTACTGGTCACGCCAGAAGCCACCATGAACCAGCACCACCAACGGGCGAGCGTGCGAATTTGCAGGAGTGCGAAGTTCGCCAAACTGGTCGGGTAGTTCACCGTAGGCGTGGTGTGTACTCATGTGCATAGTTTGGCACCTGACCAAGGATGGGGTCCCCGACTACGGTGTGGAGCATGGAAGATTTTGGCCCTCTTGTCTCTGCAGAGTGGTTGGCAGACAATCTCGACGCAGTGAAGCTGTTTGACTCGCGTTCCTATCTCGATGGGCGATCAGCCCCAGATGCCTTTGTTGAGGGACACCTGCCGGGTGCGGTGTTTGTCAGTCTTGATGATGATCTGTCGGCACCGCCTTCGCAGCCCGGCGGTCGGCATCCCTTCCCAACACCAGCGGCGTTCGCCACGGCCATGGGACGGCTTGGTTACGCGGGAGCGAAGCCGGCGGTGATCTATGACGATGTTGG
>DNHM01000513.1 GCA_003485885.1 Acidimicrobiaceae bacterium | reverse complement strand
GACACCGTGATGCCGAGGCGCAAGCTCACCAATCCGGCCCCGTTCGACGAGTTCTTGCAGTCGACTCACCGGGTAGTAGGCGTTCACATCTTCCAGGGTGGTCGCATGCTGGTCGTAGTGCTCTTGGCGCGAATACAGAAGGTCGACTGGTGTGTCGAACGGGAGCGAATACACGTTGCCGACCGAAAACTCGTTATCTCGATCACGGCTTCCATCGGGCTTCTTCATCGCGATGTCCGACGTCGACACGATCGCGACCCGAGACTCAGACAACGGCTTGGTCAGCGGCGTAAACGGAACATCGGTGTGATGCGCCCATTCGTACGGCTTGTCGTATCCCTGACCTATGTAATAGTCACGAGTGCGGTCGATATATCGGACAGGTGCGCTCATCGCTCCCCCAAGCGTCGTTCACTCGCACGCTACCTAGTCCAGCGCCGATGGTCGAATCACGGATGCCGATCTTCCATTGCACCCACGTCAAATTTCATCCTGGTCGACGGCTCGGCCCACGCGGTAGTGCCTCCGTCAGCTAGTCAGCGAGGCCCATCACCAGTGACGCCCGTTTGACCAGGCCAGCGTCTTGGTCGGCGAACGCCTGGTTGATGTCTTCGAGCGGATAGTCGTCGACGACCTCGTCGAGCGGCAGCCGGTCGGCGTTACGACTCAGGAACTCGACCGCCAATTGCAGGCTGAGCGCGTTGTAGGAACCGACGGCTTCGATCCGCTGGTTCTGTGCGGTCAGCCGACCGGGATCACAATCGAAGCTCGTGCCGGTGAAGAACACACCGATCTCCAGGTAACGGCCACCCCAGTTCAACATCCGCAGTCCTTCGTCGATGACCGCAGCCGAGCCAACAAGCTCAGCGACAACGTCGGCACCTTCGCCGTCGGTCATGTCCCGAACGGCATTTATTCGGGCTCGTGAGTCGGTGATCTCGTTCAGGTTGATCACCTCGTCGGCACCCATCTGTTTGGCTAAGGCCAGCCGCTCAGGAATGCCATCGATAGCGATCACCTTCTCTGCGCCTCGTTCCTTGGCTACTGCGCAGGCATACACACCGAGTCCGCCGCAGCCTTGGATGACGACCCGGTCACCCATCTCGACATTGACCCGTTCAAGACCCATGATCACTTGGGCCAGCGCACAGTTAGCACTGACGATCATGGTGTCAGTCACATTGTCGGGCACCTTGAACATGGCCTGGCCCGCATGCAGGTAGAGATAGTCCGAGAACGTCCCCCGGGTATAGGGCCACTCGGTGTGTTCACCGTTCCTGATGTTGAAGCTGGTCCTGCATGCCTCGCTCATGCCCCGCATGCAGTTGCGACATCGCCCACACGGCCGGAAGTACTGGAAGGCGATGCGGTCACCTTCTGACAGCGGGGCACCGCTCCAATCGGTCGTTACGTCAGCGCCAAGTGCATGGACCACACCGGTTGCTTCGTGGCCCAGAATGCGCCCTTCGGGTGTCACAACCTTGGCGAGGCGGCCGTCACCGCGCCACATATGTAGCTCTGACCCGCAGATGTTTGACCGAGTGATCTTCAGGGTGACGCCATCACTCTTCGGTTCGGGAATTGGGAAGTCGGCTATCTCAAACGGTTTCCCTGGTCCGAAGAACAGTGCTGCTCGATTGACGCTCATAGTTGCCTCCTGCAGAATCACGGCGAACTCGTCCTGACCGAGCCCTCAGCGAGTCTTTCATCTTCGTCCCATGCACGCCACCAAACCACAGCGAAGTCGGCTCAGCTTCAGCTCGCCGCCAACACAAAGAGCCGGCCCTCTCATGACCAAAGAGTCACGAAGTGGCCGGCACCAAGTACAGCTTGGGCGGATGGGCTACGGAGCGAACACCCCGGCATTGTCCAACAGCACCGCTTCGGTGAAGAGGCCGGAGTACAGCTCATAGTCGTGGCTCTCGACGGTGTCGTCGTGATGGTCGAGACCAAAGCCAACCGAGAAGCCCAGGAAGTCGAGGGGTGCAACGAAGCTCCAGCTGTTCTCGTAGACCGAGGTGTCGACACCCGCAGTGAACTTCACCTTCGGCCGCACGGCCACGTTGAAGGCGTACTCGGGGTTCGAGACTTCCAAGCCTGAGCCACCAAACCGTGCATCACGGTCGACGGTCACGAGTTGAGCACTGCGATCATCGAACCAGGTTGTGTCGCCATCGACCACACCGGAGATGGTCGTGTTGGCACCAGCATCGATCTGTACGCCGACCCGACCATCCACGATGTCGGCACCAATACCCAAGTTGACTTCGCCGTAGATGGCACCGTTGGCGAGCTCACGTCGTAGTGGCGATTCGCCGTCTTCCCACAAGAACCAGTCATGGATGTTGCGGGTTTCGTCGCCGATGACTGGGTTGAAGTCTTGGCTGAAGTTGGTGTCGATGCTGTAGATGTCGTCGCAATCAACCGAGCCACCGAGGCCTGCAATCGATGCGGTCAGTGCACAGTCGAAGTTGAGTTCGAGCACGAACTCCTTGCCGTCGAAGTAGGCATCGGTTGGCAGGCCGACCTTCTCGGCCGCAACGTCGAGGCTGACCGGGTCAACCGATACAGCAACAACGGTTTCGTCAGCGTTACCGGAGACATAGTCGACGTCGATCGAGAATGGGGCACGAACGCCGAAGCCTGCATTGAAGGTGTAGGAGAAGCTCACGAAGATGCGTGGGTGCCACACTGCGTCCTTCTCGTAGATCCATTCGTCGCTGTAGCTGCGGTAGACGGTGTGGCCGGTCAAGAAGTACTCGGTGTCGAAGTCGAACGGTGCGACTACGGTCGATTCGCCAGCGAACACGCCGCCGGTCGGTGCCTCGAGCTGGTGTGTGTCCAAGCCCCGGAACGTGCTTGCCACGACTGGGTCGTTCGGGTTCAGAGGGATCAGGCTGCCAGTGTCGGTCAGAGGCATCGTGCTCGTTCGGGTGATCGAACGAGGGCCGCTGTTGAGCGACAGTTCCAACAGATCGATGTCGTTGAGCCGGAGAGCGTCGTTCGCTGTGACACCAGAAACAATTTCATCACGAGGGTTTACCTTGGCAAGAAGTGATCGGACCTCGGCGATATGCACCGCAATCTCGGGGGTGATGTCAGCCGTTGTATCTACGGCGAAACACAGGTCACCAAGCGTTTGGCGATTGGTGGTGTTCGTGCACACACCGGGCGCAAGTTCGTAGTCGATGATGCGATCGACTCTGAGCTGACCGCCGACGGCAGCGACCGGCTCGACATAGGTTGGGGCTGTGACGAACAGGCCTTGCACGTCGTGGCCGAACAGATGGGCGAATTCTGGCTGCGCTGGCAACGTGGTGGCGGCAATAAAACCGAGCGCATCAGGCTGTAACCGGGCTCGGTCATTAGCAACCGCCACCAACACGGGGGCTGCTCCAGACTCTGACT
>DNHM01000120.1 GCA_003485885.1 Acidimicrobiaceae bacterium | reverse complement strand
AACGGTCGCCCATGGCCCGATGCCCGCTATGCAACCGAACCAGAACGGGGTCCACCACGTGTCTCGATCTGGCCGGTTGACCATCTCCATAATCCAGCCAAACAGGATCATTGACACATTCGCAAACGCAATCGCAATGAGCGCTCCAAGGTCCGTCAGGTTCGTAACCAACGCAATCAGAACGATCATCAACGTCGACGACAGCGAGTACTCGACCCAGCGCAAGCGGTTTCGCCCATGGCGTAATTCAGACGCGTAGAAGTCGAAACCAACCGTGGCGATCAGCAGATGGAACACCGCCGACAGAAACAAGAACAATGACGTCGCGATGCCGAGTGGTACGTCAAACAGTTGATTGGTGACACCCTGCGCGAGATCTGTGCCAGGAGGGCCGTTCAGGTTGAATGTGCTGACACCCAGAGCAAAGTCGTTACTGAGCGCCACCATGAGCACACCGGACACGGCGTGCAAACCGCCCATGACGAGATTGAACCTACGCAGCTTGCTGAGCTTGTCGTCGCTGACCTCTACCACCTCTTCATGGGGATCAAACGAATATCTTCGCGCGGTTGTCGGTCTTGTCATGGGGTCGCCGCTCAGGCGCTTATTCGTGGGTGTTGTTTGGCGTCTTGAGCTGCTCGCACAATCGCTTTTCGGTGCGGGAATAGTGGCGCATACCCAGCCGCAGCGCGTTCCTCGTCGTTCTCCGCTCCCCACATGCCATGTTCACGGCCAACACGTCCCGCGAGTTTGCACATCTCCTTAACACTGCACTGATTGCAGTACGAGCGGGCCGTCGCCTCCCGCTTTTCGCGTCTCACCCGACGTTCGCCTGGAGGAGCGAAGAAGAGCTGACTACGTCCGCTGCACGGAAACGACCGTTCGGAGCTGTAGAGGCCCGACAACACCTCGGCTGCCTCTGGCGAGGCAATCAGCGTCGGCGTCGACTCTGGGCTCGCTACACCGAGTGCGTGTTTCGCGTCGAGGTCGTGGACATCGATCTGGTCGATGTCGGAGGTTTCAGGTGAATCAAACATAAGGACTCCGGGGGGGGGTGGTGGGGCTTGCGTGAGCGTCGCCATCGACGCTTCGAACCTGTCCACATGGAGAGGATTGACAGCTCAGGTCGAGTTCAAACACCTTTCTCAAAGAAGCTCGGACCCGACATGACTGATGGGCCATGATGGGAGCGTGTCTGCTTCGATCCCCCATGACCGAGTGCGGGGGGATCTGGTCAAGCTCGCGCCGGTGCTGCTCGCAGCTTTAGAACAAACCCGTTCGTCAGCGTGTATCACGACCGCCGACCTCGCAGCTCCCGGCCCAACCATCGTGTACGTAAACCCTGCGTACTGCGCCATGACCGGCAGAGCCCCAGAAGAGGTCATCGGCAGTTCGCCTCGGCTTATGCAAGGCCCGCTTACCGATCGCAAAGTCCTCGATCGGCTGCGCCGCAATCTGACCGATGGTGAACCATTTAGCGGCGAAACGGTGAACTATCGGGCCGACGGCACCCCGTTCCTCATCAGCTGGAGCATTGACCCGGTCCGAACACCCAACGGCGAGATCACCCATTTTGTTGCGACCCAACAGGACGTCACGACCCAGGTCCGCGCGCACAACCTGATACAAGCCACGCAAGTTCTCGACCAGGTGTTGACCACTGCCCTCGACTCAACCAGCGACCGCCGGACTACTCGACAGATGTTCCTTGACGCAATCGTCGATGGATCTGCCCGCATCGTCCCGTTCGGCCGTGTCACTGCGGTTCTGATCGATGACGACGACAGGACCCAAACCGTCTCCGGGCCATCCGAAGCCGACGATGGCGTAACACTGCGGGTCGAGTTCTCCCAGCCGGCATCGAAGAGTCGAGGCTGGATTCTCATCCATGGGCTGACTGCAAACGAACGCGACTTCGTCGACACTGACGGCATCGAGCGATATGGCGAACGTGTCGCCACGGTCTGTGGCTCACTGTTCGGATATCAGCGTCAGAGCGACGCAGCAATCAAGTTGCAACGCAGCTTGTTACCACCCTCTGAAATTGTGGTGCCTGGGTTCGACATCGTCACCGCATACCTTCCTGGTTCTGCGGGGTTGGAGATAGGCGGCGACTGGTACGACGCTGCACTGCACGACGATGTCGTCACAATCTCGGTCGGAGATGTCAGCGGAAGCGGCATCGAGGCAGCAGCGCTGATGGGTCGACTGCGATTGTTGGCCGCGCACGAACTACATCGGGGCACGCCGGTCCCCGAGGTACTCGCCATTCTCAATGGCATATGCCGGCACGCATCCCAGATGGCAACCATGCTTGTCGCCCAGATCAACACGTCTTCAGGTGCCGCCGAACTGTGGTCGGCGGGCCACCTGCCGCCCCTCTTCTTCAACGCGAACCAGACTGCGCTGCGGTACTTCGACGTCGCTCCCCCGCTCGGCTTCCTGGGCGACAAACCCATCCATCACGAGTCCCTGCAACTCGACCCGGGTCACGGCCTGTTCCTCTTCACCGACGGTCTCGTTGAGCGTCGGACCGAGGTGGTCACCGAAGGACTCGAGCGTCTATGCACCGCTGTGGACTCGGAACAAGGTCTGCATGCCATGGTGCAAGCGGCGCTCAACGCCACCGGCGGTCAGGTTGGCGACGATGTCGCCATCGTCGCTCTGCGTCGACAACTCCCTCCTACGTAGCCAGGAGCGATTCACCGAAAACGTGCCGTTTGTTCCGGCGCGCCCAGGCGCTAGTTTCATCGGTATGGCTGCAGAACTTCAGATCTCCGATAGTTCAAACAACAGTGTCGTGTTGTCCGGTGAAATCGACACGCACACTGCACCTGTGCTCGAGGAGCGGTTGGAGGCCATCGAAGCTGGGGGCCAAATGGTGCTCGACTTAGCCAACGTAAGCTTCATTTCTTCAGCAGGGCTAACCGCAATGCTGACCACACAGATCCGGCTTCAGGAAACAGGCGGATCGTTGACCGTCGAGAACCCAACAGCGGCCGTCGAGCGCATGATTGCGCTTTCCGGCCTGAACGGCCTCCTAGGGCTCGAGTGAGGCTAGACCTCATCCAACGTCAGTAGAAATCGCCACCGGATGTGATGTCGCACCGGATGTGGGTACTTTTTTCATCACCAAATACCGCTACCTCGGCACAGAGGGCCCGAATGATGCGCAGGCCCCGCCCTCGCGTGCCCTCGGAAAGCTGACCCCACGATTCAACCGGCGGCACCGCGTCGACCGCTCCTTGGTTGGCTATCTCCACGGTGACACGTTCACCCGGGAGCGCGATGGCAACTCGAATCCACGGCGACGACGTGTGATCAATGACGTTGGCGCCAAGTTCAGTCAAGACCATTTCGACGTCGCCGATCAAGGTCTGTGAGTGTTGCCCGTTGCCACGAAGCCATGCACCGACGTGTTGTCGAGCATCACTCAGTGCCAGGTGTGTCGCCGAAATTTCTTCGGAGAAGTTCGTCACGGTGGGTCCCACACGAGAGAGTATTGACCATAGCTACTCGGCTCAAACCGCCTACTCGCGGATTTCTGCCCTTTTCTGGAGTTCATCGTGAGTGCAATCGAGGAAACCGATCGATCCACGGCAAGCAGGTTTCGGCTTACGCTGCCCGCACACACGGCGCACCTGCAACTTGTGCGACTCACGGTCGCGGCACTGGCCAGCGACGTGTTGTCTGTTGAAGAGATCGAAGACGTGAAGGTCGCCGTCGAAGAGCTGACGGCAGCGGCGATGGCACCGACTACCGGCGAACCCGATGTACACCTCGAGTTCCTTGTCGACACCGACTCGTTAACGGTGGCGGGCGAGCGGTCACTCGATGGCGTTGCCCAGCTCGTTACCCACGACTTTCTTTCGACCATCCTCGATGCGGTATGTGACAGCCACGAGGTCGGAACGACGCCCGGCCAAGCAAGCTTCAGCTTCAAGAAACTCGCTCGTGGGCGATGACCCTCTAGATCCGAGGTTTCGAGAGTTTGCTGCAACCCGAGATCAAGATCTTCGCAATCAGCTCGTCGTTGACAACCAGGGGCTCGCCCGGGCATTCGCTGGCCGTTATCGCAACCGCGGCGTCACCGCCGATGACCTTGATCAGATCGCGCTCGAGGCGTTGGTGCGGGCCGTCGACCGGTTCGAACCTGAACGGGGACTTCGATTTTCGACCTACGCGGCACGGAGCATCGAAGGCAGTCTGCGCCAATACTTTCGCGACCGCACCTGGGATACAAAGGTGTCACGATCCCGTCGTCAGCTCATCACATCGATCCGAACAGTGTCAGAGTTATTGACTCAGCAGCTGACTCGAAGTCCAACACCTGCGGAAATCGCCGACCACCTCGGCGTCGACGTGTCGGACATCACCCTGGCACTCGAGGCCGCCGCCGGTTACAGCGCAACGCCGCTCACACCTGACCAGGATCCGAAATCAACCGATGTCAGCGAGTTCGAGGCTGCCGAAGCGCGCGCCGTTCTGCCCCCGCTCTTAGACATGTTGTCCGATGCTGAACGGAGCGCTGTGGAGCTGCGGTTCTTCGGCGGCTTGTCTCAAGACGACATAGCGGCACAACTTGGGGTTAGCCAGATGCAGGTGTCGCGTCTGCTGCGCCGTTCGCTCGAACGACTTCGGACCCAGGTCTGAGCACCAACTAGGCGATGTAACCGGCCCGAGGTTGCGCCTCGGGAACAGCCCAGCCTTCGGGCATTGCATCGAAGTCGAAGAACGGTGCTTCGTCGCCGTCTGCGACTGCGTCCTCAATCTGATCATAGAAACCCTTGCCGGTCTCGGCTGCGAACGTGATGGCGACTTCCTCTGCGCTGTCACCAGCCTTTGGCCGTTCGCAGTATTCAGGGAAACTTGCCTCGGCGGCATCACCCTCTTCGTATCCACGAGCAAACATCTGTTTCAAAACGCCGAATCCGTCGTTACGGACCAATACTTCGCCGCGAGGCGTGCCGCCGTTGGCCTGGAGGTGGGCCACGAACTTGTCAAGGTCATGGGTGTCATAGGCAACGTGTTGACACGAGTGATCGCCGTGCCGATCTACGAACTTGGTGACCTGGGACTTCTGGGCCCGGTCGATGCCCTCGATCAGAGCGATACCAAACTCGCCAAAATCGACGCACCAGATCTTCATCGACGAATCTGGATCCTCGGGACGCACGTCGTCGATCCGGTTGATCAGGGTGCCACCTTCGATTTCGATGTGGAACCACGCCCACTGTTCGATGCGACCCTTGTCGCACGCGTAGGTGATGTGATCGACCTTCTTCAAATGAGACATGGGTGTTCCTTCAGTATGAGCTGGTGATAGGTGCGTGGTGAATAAGACTGGTGAAATACCCGCCGACGATGTCGACGACATGGTCCAACGAGTCAGCGCCGAACAAGACGGGTTGAAAGCTGCTGATGTCATACGGTGTGTCCAACATGTCCGCAATGTCGAGCGGCCGGATCTCGGCGTGTTGAGTGAACCAACCAAGTTCGCCGGGTGAGCTGAGCAGGCCTGCTCCGTACGCCTTCCAGCCCGCTGAACTGTGAACGACACCAAACTCAACCGAATACCAGAACACAGCGGCGATCTGTGTCAGCAAGGCAGGGGCAGCGACAGAAGCCTGGCCTGCAAGCACATGCAACGACGCGAGTTGCGGGTGCGCAAGCACATTGGCATGACCACCGATTTCATGAAGCACATCGGGTTCGGGGGTGTATTCAGAGTTGCCGGACCAGCGGATGAACTGGGTAGACGGAAACACCCGTCGGGCCAGGGCGCCAAAGAACTCGGCGCCACCTACTGTGCCCGCGACCGATGCATACCGAAAGCCGGTAAGAACCTGAAGCCGTCCGGTTACCTGTGCAAGCTGCGGGATCTGGTCAGGGGGCAGATCAAGCGCCTGGGCAGCAGCACGAACGGGTAGCGCTGCGTACTGCTCCCAGACCGGAGCCAGCAAGGTGTGGGCATGCGCCCGCGTGTGGTGCTCTTCAGCGGTGTACGCGACATGAATGGGGACACCGTCGATGCCTGTGGCCATCGCTGCGACCGCGCGCTGACGGGTCTGGTAGGCATTAGGAGCGTTTGCGGCGCTCTTCACTCGGACCAACATCACCCTAATACTGAACTACTTCTATCGAACAGATTTCTTTTACACGAATAAAGAGATGAAAAGTCTTTTGGATAGTTATCGAATATACATTCGTCTATATGGACACGCTCGACGACATCGATCGCAAGATGATCGACATATTGCGTAGCGACGGACGGCGCACAGCACCACAACTCGCCGCCGACATTGGGATCGGCCGCGCAACGGCATACAACCGACTCGATCGGCTCATCGACGAGGGTGTGATAACCGGGTTTAGTGCCCACGTTGACCATGCCGCCACCGGCAAAACCGTTGCTGCCTTGGTCCTGATCAATGTTGAACAAGGCCGGTGGCGCGACCTGCACGTGCGCCTCACCGACCTACCTGGTGTGGAATGGGCTGGCGTGACCGCCGGACAATTCGACTACGCACTCATCGTGCGTGCCGACTCACTCGACCATCTACGCGATGTCGCATTGCAGGAACTGCAGCAGACCGATGGTGTGCGCGCTGCTCAGACGATCGTGCTCCTCGACGAGGTCGATAAACGCAATCAGCCGATCTGGCCCTAGCCACGCGACGCGACTACCTGTTCCACCAGTAGCTACAGGGTTGCTGCAACCTCGGCTGCTGCTGCGATTGTCTGGTCAATGAGTTCATCGGTGTGCACGGTTGACACAAAGATCGCTTCGTAGGGACCAGGGGCCAGAGCGATGCCACGTTCGAGCATGCCGTGGAAGAAATGTTTGTAGATGCCGTTGTCAGCCGCTACTTGGGCTTCGTCGAAGTTGGTCGGCGCCACGTCGGTGAAGAAAATGCCCATAAGTGATCCGACCCGCGGCACGATGACTGGGATGCCTGCCGCAGTGAAGACCCGCTCGAGGCCGGTGGCCAGTCGAGTTGCGGTGGCTTCGAGCTTGGCGTACGCGTCGTCAGTGAGTTGATCGAGCATCGCCAGACCCGCAGCGGTTGCCAATGGGTTCCCTGACAGTGTGCCGCCCTGATAGACGCCGCCGAGCGGAGCGATGCTGGCCATAAGTTCGCGGGATGCGCCATAGGCGCCTACTGGCAGACCGCCGCCGATGACCTTGCCGAAACACCAGACATCGGGCTTAACGCCGAACCATTCACTAGCGCCGCCTCGCCCGAGCCGGAAACCGGTGATGACCTCGTCGAACAACAACATGGCACCGACCTCGTCGCAGGCAACACGCAGATCAGCGAGGAAGCCCGGATTTGGGGGTACGACACCCATGTTCGCTGCCACCGGTTCGACAGCCACAACCGCAATCGATTCATCGAGTTGAGGAATCTCGTTGTATGGCGCGACGATCGTGTCTGCGACTGCACCAACCGGCACGCCGTCGCAGCCACTGAGACCCTGATTGGCGACACCGCTGCCGCCAGCAGCCAGCAGGTTGTCGCTATGACCGTGATAGTTGCCAGCGAACTTGACCAGCTTGTCGCGGCCCGTAGCGCCACGGGCGAGACGAATCGCCGACATGGCGGCCTCGGTGCCACTCGAAACCAGGCGAAGCATTTCGAGGCCGTCGACCCTGCCGCACATTTCTTCGGCCATCAGCACTTCGCGTTCGGTCGGTGCTCCGTAGCTGGTTCCGTTGCCGGCGGCGACCGAGACGGCGTCGACGATGGTCGGGTTCGCATGACCAAGGATGCAAGGGCCATAGCTCAGTACGTAATCGATGTAGCGTTTGCCTTCGACGTCCCAGACATAGGGACCTTCGGCCTTGTCGACGAAGTACGGCGTGCCACCAACTGAGCGGAATGATCGAACCGGCGAATTCACGCCACCGGGCATGACCAGCTTGGCCCGTTCAAACAGGTCGGCATTGTTGAGGTGAGCGCGTTCAGACACGCAGCGAGTCTAGGCCTTCTCCCCGTTTGCGACGAGATCACGACTGAGGCCACCACTTCCGCGTCTGGACAAACGGAGATGTCCGCAGCTGGCCAAATGTCAGTATTCCCCGGTGCCTACGACACGGAGCAGGTGGCAGCGTGATGCTTCCACCACACACCGAAGCTGACTGCTCGTAGCGCTGTTTTAGCGACTGGTTGCCCACATGACGAGGGCCGCTACCAACCCGTCGACGGTGTGGGGTTCGGCTTCGATCATGACGTTGAGGCCCAACTCGGTCGCCGTAGCCGAGGTGATCGGCCCGATGCTTGCCACGACGGGTGGCACCAGCTCACGCCCAACCAATCTCACAAAACGCTCAACAGCGGACGACGAGGCGAAGGTGATGATGTCGCCCGTACGTGCAAGCGCCCGATCATCCTCGGTCACCTGAGCGTCGATAGTGCGATAGGCAACAACACGATCGACATTCCAGCCCTTCTCACCAAGTCCAACTTCGAGCACACCGCGAGCGACTTCGGCCTGAACCAGCAACAGCCGATCTCGACCTGACACTGCCTCTGGCATGACCTCGACGAGCCCTTCAGCGACAGCCCGGCCAGGGACGATATTGACGCGCAGAGCTGAGTCATCGAGCTTGGCAGCGGTACTTGGACCTACACAGGCGACCGGAGGCAACGCGACCGCATCACACCCCATTCGTGCCGTGAGTTCCTCGACCGCGGTAGCGAGAGCCTTGGCCCCGTTGGGCGATGCCACGACAATCTGGTCGTGGTTGCCCGAAGCAAGCGCGGCGGTGAGCGCCGCTCCCCCATCGACCGGCGGCACGATCTCAATCGTTGCGACACCAACCGTCGAAGCCCCAAGCGCAAGCAGCTTCTCGGTCAGGGCAGACGCCTGCGCCTTGGCCCGAGTCACCACGACCGTTACGCCAGCGAGCGGAGCATGGTCAGCCACGATGCGACCTAGAGACGAGAGCGCAGCTCGACGGCAAGGCGCGTTCCGAGTGCAGGCCCATCGACCCCTGTCACCGTGATTTGATGACTGGTCGCCAGGTCCTCTGACGCCAGGAACCCAGTGATCGAGTACCCGTCACCCGTCAGCGCGTCACTGGTCAACACCGCATGGGCACCTGCAGGTAGTGAACAGTCGCCACCCAGCTCGGTCAGAAAAGCTCGTTCACATTCGAATACTGCTCGACTGTGCTTGTGGTTGATTGCAGCAAGTCCGGCGAGCATGCCAGCATCGTTAGCGCGACATTCGACGGCCAGTGCCCCTTGGCCGACTTGGGGAACCATTTGTTCAGCCGTCATCTCGTGCACAACATCGAGCTGCAGGCCCAAACGGTCGAGTGGTGCTGCTGCCATGACGATGGCATCGAAGTCAGCCAGCCTGTTGAGCCGGGTTGCGATGTTGCCACGAAGTTCGTCGAATACTAGGTCAGGTCGAAGCGCAGCGAGTTGGGCACGGCGTCGAACTGAACCAGTGCCGATCCGAGCACCTGCGGCCAGCTCATTGAGTCGAGAACCAACAAGTACGTCGTGAGGATTCGCTCGAAGAGGGACCGCTCCAAGTGTGAGTTCCGGTGGTGAGACAGCCGGCATGTCCTTGGCCGAATGCACCGCCACGTCGGCTCGCCCGTCGAGCAGTGCGGCCTGCACCTCTTTGACAAAAATGCCCTTGCCGCCAATCTCATGCAGCGGGGTGATCTTGTCGCGATCCCCCGAGGTCGAGACGATCACGATCTCTACCTGGTCTGCGTGATCGCAGACACCCGCTGCCGCGAGGGCCGCTTGGACATGATGCGCCTGCCACAACGCGAGTTCGCTCCCGCGCGTGGCGATGCGAACAGTCCTAGCACCCTCAGTAGTAACAGCCACAGCGATGGTCTAGTGCAGGTCGAACAGTTCGCGCAGGGCAGCTGCAAGCCGCTCGCCGCGCAGGCTGTTGGCCGAATCCTTGAGACGCATGGTGGGCTCGTGCAGCACCTTGTTTAACACCGCACGAGTTGCCTCGTCGACAGCGGCACGTTGATCTGGCGTGAGATCTGCCAACTTGTTCGCTTGGCGTGTCATCTCATCGGTACGCAACTGCTCGACTTGGGAACGAAAGCTGGTGATCAACGGTGAGACCGACTGCTTGCCGACTTCGCGGAGATGTCGCTGCATTTCCTCGGTGATGATCTGGTTGACCTGATGGACTTCGCCAGCCCTGCTCTCAAGACCCTTGGCCACGAATGCACCAATGGCATCAAGGTCGCACAGTTCAACACCAGGAAGTTCGCCGACATTGGCGGCGACGTCGCGGGGCATGGCCACATCGAGGATCAACAGATCGCCCAACCGGTGATCCGCAGATCGTTGGTCGAGCAGCGGGGCAACAAGCTCGGCTTCAACAACCATGCCTGGCGATGCCGTGGATGTAAACGCTACGTCGCAAGCAGCGAGTGCCTGGCCCAGTTCGTCGAATGGTCGAACCTGAGCACCGATTTGGCTCGCGATATCGGCGGCGGTTGTTTCGGTGCGGCTTATCACCGTGATCGAGGCGGTGTTGTGGTTGGCGAGGGTCTTCGCCATGCCGCTACCCATTTCACCGGCACCAACGAGCAACACATGTTTGCCATCGAGTGACTCAAGGCGTTCTTCGGCCATGACAATGGCGGCCTGCGACACCGAGGCAATGCTGCGCGAAATCGACGTTTCGGTGCGAACCCGTTTGCCGACTGCCACGGCAGCTCGAAAGATCGAGTTGAGCGACATACCAACACAGCCGTGGTTCTGGGCTGCTTCCCAGGCTCGTTTTAGCTGCCCAAGAATTTCATGCTCGCCGAGTACGGCAGAGTCGACACCAGCGCTAACGCGGAAAAGGTGTTCGATGGCTTGATCGTCGTAGAAGGTATAGAGGTGATCGTTCAGCACCTCGGGAGCAACGAACGAGATCTGGGCCAAGAAGTCGCGGACGTCCTGGAAGGCACCATGAAACCGCTCGGCCAAGATGTAGACCTCGGTCCGGTTACAGGTGCTGAGTACTACCCCTTCGGACACATACGGCCGCAGGGATAGATCGTGCAACGCCTTGTCGAGCCCATCGGGAGCGACGGTTACCTGCTCAAGAATGTCGAGCGGCGCCGTGGCGTGATTGAGACCGATGACTACAAACGACATGATGAGACTTCGAAGGCGGGAATGGGGGCTACTTCATTCTGAACCCTATTTGACCAAATGCTCATACTGAAAGCCTGAGTTTTGTGTCACGTTCAGAATCTGACCGCGGTTGGTAGTAGCTCAAAATTTGGAGTTCAAGCGCAAGGTCTACCTGGCGCAACGCCACACCTTCGCCGACCTGCACAACCGTCGGGGCAAAATTCAGCACCGAGGTGATTCCAGCTGCAATGACATCGTCGGTCACCTGTTGGGCAGCATCGGCCGGAGTGGAGATGATGGCGGTGCGAGCCTTGTAATGCGCAACGATCCCAGCAAGGTCGTCGAAGTGGGCCACAACAAGGTCGCCGATCTGCATACCAACGATGTCAGGCTGCACATCGAACAGTGCCACGATCGGGAACCCTCGATCGCCGAAACCGCCGTGTTTTGCTAGCGCCTGGCCCAAATTGCCAAGCCCGACCACGATCACTGGTGACTGTTCATCGAGTCCGAGTTCTCGCTGGATCTCGTGGGTAAGATTGATGACCTCGTAGCCGACACCTCGGGTGCCGTAGCTGCCGAGGTGCGACAGGTCCTTGCGCAGCTTGGCAGCGTTCACGCCAGCAAGTTCTGCCAACCGAGACGACGAGACGGTTGCGACACCGTTCGCGCACAATTCTTCCAAACAACGCAAATACAACGGCAGCCTTGCTACCGATGCTGCGGGGACCTGCAACCCGTCTTCTGCCATCGCTCCTAAGGCTAGAAGCTTGTGCCTCTGTTCACAATCGCACAAGCTAAAGCTCCACGTTGATCTCGCAGATTCAATCGCGCAACACCCGCCGCTGGATTTTGCCGCTAGCCCCGCGAGGTAACTGGTCGACGACTTCAAACCGTGACGGGACTTTGTATCCGGCCAGCCGCGTTCGACAATGCGCCTCGAGGACGTCGGCATCAGGTTCCATGCCACGGGCAGCTACCACATACGCAATCACAATCTCGCCGTACTCCGGATCGGGCTTGCCAACCACCGCTGCCGCCATAACGCTGTGATGTTCCACAAGCCGCTCTTCGACCTCGCCCGGATGCACATTAAATCCAGACACGATGATCTGGTCCTTGTTGCGACCAACGATGTACAGGAAGCCATTCTCGTCGACAACAGCCAGATCCCCGGTGTGAAGCCAACCGTCGGGGTCGATCACCGCTGCGGTTGCCTGGGGGTCACCGAGATACCCCGCAAAGACATTCGGCCCCTGGGCCCAGACTTCGCCGATGTCGCCGACGAGAGCGTCGTCGCCATGTTCATCAACGAGGCGGAGTTTGACCCCCGGCATTGGACGTCCGACTGAGGTCGCTGGAGCATCGGTGCCGACTGCGGAGGTGAGACCGGGTGAGGCTTCGGTCAAACCGTAACCCTGGCGGAGTCGCAGTCCGTACCGTTCGGCCAACGTCTCAGCGACAGCGGCGCTCAACGGGGCGGCGCCGCTCAGAGTCATAGTGATCGACGACAACATGTCTGGTTCGACCTCGCTATTGGCGAGTCGAAACCAGAACACCGGAGGAGCCACTAGGAACGTGACCTGGTTCTCCTTGATGGTGGCCGCAACCGAGTTGACGTCGGTCTTGGTGGTGAGGACAACCGTGGCACCAACCGAGATAGCTACCGCAACCACACTGACGATGCCAAGCACATGTGTCAGCGGCATAACGCCCAGGATCGTGTGTTTGTTGTCGGCCAGACCTGGAGCGCTGCTGCGGGACTGCTCGATGCTGGCGGCAACATTGCCGTGGCTGAGCACAGCGATACGTGGGCTGCCAGCGGTTCCGCTGGTGAACATGAGTAGGGCTGGATGGTCCGGTTCGAGGTCGAGCGGAGCGATCGGTTCACCTTGGGACTCGACAAAGAGTTCTTCGGCCCGAATATGTTCGATGCTCAAACCTTGAGCCATTGCATACGAGGCATCGTCGGTGCTGACGATCAACACAGGCCGTGCAAGCTGCACCGCCCGTTCAACCTCACCACGGGGATACCGAGGGTGCAGCGGCACGACCGGCAACCCGGCACTCAATGCAGCAAACAGCGCTTCGATGAACAACAACGAACTCTCGCCCATAATCACGATGTTGGACCCTGCCGGAGCGAGAAGAGCGAACTCGGTGCGTGCGATTTCGACTCGGGAAGTCAGCTGGCCATAGGTCTGCGAAACGCCGTCGCAGACGAAGGCGACACTGTCGCCATCATGATCGGAGAACAACTCAACAACGTTCACCTCCGCATCGTAGGGCAACGGCCACCAGAGGATCATGTTCGGCTCGCAACCCGACTGCGACCAGCCAGGTGAGGGCGCCACTGTCCATACGTCGCGGGTTGTGGGCATTATGACCTAGGCCTGGATCGACCCAGGGCCGCAATGCCCAATCAGCGCCCCATCCCTCTTGGCAGGCCGTTTGGTGCCGAACTACCTAGTGCACACCTCCACACTGAACGGTTCTCCACCTCATGCGCCTGCACCCTCTCCGCAAGCTCACTATCCTGGCAACACTCCTCATTACTGCCAGCATGCTTCTCGCTATTCCTGTCGCTTCGGCTCAGGGTCCAGCCCGTGACTTTGGCTCCGAGGCAGGCTTCCTTTCCTCGCTCAACAGCCAACGTGCTGCTGGCGGTCTTGGTCCACTGGCGCTGAACGGTTCGATGACTGCCGCTGCCGACGGTTGGGCATTAAGCATGGCAACAGGCAGCTTTCTCGCCCACGCTG
>DNHM01000516.1 GCA_003485885.1 Acidimicrobiaceae bacterium | reverse complement strand
AGGGCGCAGCGAAGCAAGCCCGGAGATATTGCTTGGCGAGGTCATTAACGATCCGGGTGATGAGCGCATGTTGTTGTTCACCGGTCTGCGAGATCAGGCGCTGCGGCAGCTGCGGGAAGCCCCAGGCGGCGACATGGAAGGCATCTTCATCGCCGAGGGTGATGTTGTCATTCAACGCGCGCTCGATGCTGGTCACACCATGCACTCGGTCATCGTCGAGGCGGCACGCACCCGTCCGCTTGAGTTCGACATCGGGTCCACACCACTGTTTCGTATGGGTGAGCCTGTCGTACAGGAGATCGCTTCTCATCGTCGGTACCGAGGTGCCATGGCCGCATTCCATCGGCCAGCGCTGCGCCCGATCGCCGAGGTTGTTGCCGGCGCACACACGGCCATCGTCACCGAAGGCGTGAATAACCCGACCAATATGGGCGTGATGCTTCGCACCGCGGCAGCATTAGGGGTGCAAGCCCTGCTGGTTGACCCGTCGAGTTGTGATCCGCTTGCCCGCCGGACGTGCCGGGTTTCGATGGGCGCGGTCTTTGCGGTTCCCCACACCCGGTTGCCGGAGTTTCCCGACGGTCTTGATCCGCTCCACGAGCAGGGTTTCACCACTATTGCGTTGACTCCCGATCCCGATGCTCAGCCGCTGGACTCGATCGACTTCGATCCCAACGAGCGGGTAGCGCTGTTATTGGGGGCAGAAGAACCTGGACTGACCGACGCGACTCAGCAGAGGGCGACCCATCGGGCAAGTATCCCGATGCATCAGGGCATTGATTCACTCAACGTTGCGACCGCGGCAGCCATCGCTATGTGGCATGTGACTCGGGCCCGGCGGTGACTTGGCGTGGCTTTGTCGCGATCCTGATTGGCTTCGCTCTGGTGGTGGGTGCCTGTAGTGCTGATCCGACGACCGAAGCTGTGGCGAACGATCAGGCTGCGGGAGTGCAACCGTCGGCTGCGGTCCAGTCGACGGCCGTGCCAACACCCACGCCAGTGCCAACTGCGGTGCCGACTCCGCGACCCACTCCGACGGCAACACCGGTGCCGGCCCCCACACCAACGCCGACACCGGTCGACACAACCCCTGTTGTCATCCAGGGCGATGGCTGGGTTACCACCGAAGCCGACGTCGCCCGACTGGCGGCGGTTGTCGAAGAGATCCACGAGCTTGTGTTCACATCGGACGTGACCGTGTTGGTGAGCGACGACGTGGGGGCCGAGTACGCACCCAGCTTCGAGCCGTTCAGTGTCGAAGAGTGGTACCTGCTCCAGGGACTCGGGTTAGCCGACAGCCAGGCCGATCGAGACGTGGCCAATCAGGTACGACGAGACCGTATTCGGGGCCTGTGTTGCCGGTTCGACAACGGCACCCAGGTTGTTGTCGAGGTCGAAGCAACCAAACTTGAGACCGAAGCCATCCTGGTGCACGAACTGACCCATGCACTCCACACGCAATACCCCGAGCTGTTCGAGGACACTCGCTTCGAGACCGACGAGACCCCGAAGCCGTATGGGGCCTCGATCGAGGGAGTGCCACAGTTCGTGACGTTCGCGTATCTCGACCGGGCACCTGCCGAGGAGCTTGCACTGGTCACACCCGAGTTGCCCATCATCCGCCCCGACATGGTGCCGCTTATCGGGCCTGGGCCGGCTCGGCATGTGAACTTCTCCTACGCCACCGGCCCTGCGTTTGTCGAAGCAATTTTCGACGCCAGAGGTGTTGACGGCCTGTTCGATTTACTCACGACGCCAGCCACCACTACTGAACAGATCCTTTTCCCTGAGAAGTACCTGGTAGGCGAGGGGGCGATAGAGGTTTCCACCCCGGACGCTCCGTTTGGCGTGGATGTGCGAGCTATCGGCACGATCGGAGCAGCGATGTTGCTGTCTGCACTGGTTGATGCCGAAGGGGAATTGGTGGCCCGCGAGCTGGTCGAACCATGGGCAGGTGACCGGTTTATCGTCTATGAAGCCGACGAAGATCTGTGCTTGGTAGCCACCATCGTCATGGACACGCCACAAGCGGCAGTTGCTCTTGGCGAAGCACTTGTCGCCGGTTTGCAGACGACGTTTCCCGACACCTCGGCCACGACGGCAGAGACAGACGTCGATACACAGTTTGAGCTACAGACCTGTGAAGCGGCCAGCTGATCGCTCCGCATCCTGGCCGAGAACGCGATGTTCAAACCAGCGAGTCAACAGCTGTTACTCGGCAAGTAGGTCATCCATATCCATACCTTCGGGCATGACGTCCTTCTTGTGCTCCGGCATATCGTTCCACCATTGGCTGTAACGGCGGGCGCCCCACGCAGCGGTGGCCCCGTGCAGAAGAACACTGAGTGCGACTGTCCACGCAACCACTGCAAAGAGCTGCTCACCGCCTTCGATCTCTTCTTCGAGCAGTAGGAGCCCGAACAAAACCGAGGCAAGTCCTCGAGGCCCAAACCAGCCCACGAATAGTCGCGTCTCACGAGCAGCACCGGAACCGACCAGTGCAACAACGACCGGCACGATCCGCACCACGGTGAGC
>DNHM01000072.1 GCA_003485885.1 Acidimicrobiaceae bacterium | reverse complement strand
ACCCTTCTTGAGCGTGCGCTAGCTGAAGCCGACAAGAGGGATAGACGTTCCGAGACAAAGGCCGAGGAATTGCGTCGGGCTTCTCAAGCCGAAACCGACCGGCTTCTCGCCGAGGCCTCTGCCGACGCCGAGAAGTTTCGTCTCGACGCTGCAACCATGCTTGCGACAATTGAAGGCATTAAGACGAACGCCCAATCCGACGTCGCTGCAGCTGCCGCCAAAGCAGCGGAGAAAGCAATCGCAGCCGCCGAGCGCGAGGCCCACGACGCTCTGGCTGACACCCGTTGCAAAGCCGAACTCCTTGAGAGTGCAGCGGTCGCCAAGGCTGCGCAGGCCGACAACGAGGCCAACCGCCTCACGTCCGAGGCCATAGAACAAGCCAACTTGATCTTGGGTCAGGCGAGCGAACGTGCGAGCATGATGACCGAGCAAGCAATGTCTGATGCCGACAGCATCAGGGCCACCGCCCAGTCTCAGATTGACCAGCTCGTGGGCTCCGGCCATGAGACGTCTTCTGGACTTGTCTCAGGCGCCCAGGATCAAGTCGTAGACATCGTCCACAACGCCCAACTCGAGGCCGAGCAAATTCGCAACGAGGCTCGCGAAGCGGCTCGCCGCATGATCGCCGATGCCCGAGGCCAAGTCGCAGAAATCGAAGCCCGCGAGTCCAAGAGCAAGAGCTTCTCGGCAATGTGGGACTCAGCCGATGAGAAGGCCGACGAACAGGTCAACGACTTCTTCGCTGGTATGGACGACCGCGACGCCGACGAAATCTTCAATAGCTAACGCGGTTACACGTTCGCCTCCGGCTACTCCTGGCATTCGCCGCATCCCCCACAAGCCAAACACCCCCGACTCGGCAGCGGTCAACGTGTGTGTCTAGAACAGCACAGCGTCTTCAACGGCACGCACACGTTCCATTTTCATGACCTACGACACTCAGCATCAGCCCATCCGCTCAGAGCCGGTCTGGGCTAACGGACGAAAGTACTGACCACTTCGATACGTGATGTGTCGGGAAACATGTCGATGACCTCGGCGTGTTGATGCTCCCATCCCGTTTGTGCGAGCAAACCAGCGTCTCGTCCAAGGGATGCAGGGTCACAGCTCACGAGCACGAGGTGGGAAGCCCCAGTGCCATCGATAACGGCCACGCAGTCCTTAGCCAACCCTCGACGCGCCGGGTCGGCAATCACCGTTCCGAACGGCGTGGGTGACCACCGCTCAACCCGTGAGCCAACGACCTGCACCTGGCTGGCCAGGTTGTGCCGCGCATCTGCAACCGAAGATGGGTTGGATTCGACAGCACACCGCAGCCGGTCATTTGCAGCGCCGGCTCCCAGCAGTCCAACACCTGCATAGAGGTCAACCACATCGCCTTCGGCAGTGGCCAGGCTGCGTTCCACTGCAGCTACCAGCGCCTCAGCGCCTGCTCCCGACGTCTGGAAGAACGACTGCGCCGACACTCGAAAGATACGACCTGCCACCTGGTAGTGAACAGCGGCATTTCCTGGGCTATCGCCAGCAACGACCTGGACCTCATCGGGCACAACCACCCGGGCGGGGTCCCCGTTGGTAATCACCATTCGTTCACCAGTCCCTGCCCCGATACGCAGCGTGACTTCGCTTGCATCGCCGAAGTCGCCATCGACGATCAACGACTCGAGTGCCGGATCTGCGGCTGCGCACTCCGAAGCGTTGAAAGACAGCTCACTTCGCCGGGTGCGATAACCCGCCTGCCCAGCAACCACGCTGCATCGCACGGTCGTTCGGTGACCTCGGTCAAACACAGGACTACTCACGTTTGGCTGCGCGACATCGCCCAGCCTCTGCAACTGCTCGACAACGATGGCTTCCTTGTAGAAACGCTGTTGTGCAGCGGTGATATGCATCCAGTCGCAGCCACCGCACTCACCAGACGCCGCATGCACACACGATGGTTCGACCCGATGCGCCGAGCGTTCGGTGATCGCCACCGCTACACCTCGGGCGAAACGTTTTTTCGCTTCGGTAATCTCGACGACGACGGCCTCGTCGGCCAACGCTCCTTGTACAAAAATCACTCGACCATCGTCGAGTCTGGCAACGGCCTCGCCGCCTGTTGCCATGCGCTCGGTGCGCACATCTGCGGTTGGCCTACTCGATGCCGATGTCACGTGGCGAGGCTACGCATAGAAAGTCTTAGCGGTGGCGATCCTACGGAGGATCGCTGCACTAACTTCATCGTCGTGACTTCACCGCGGCCACTCGCCATCATCCCATCGGTTCTTCCCGCTGACTTCAGCCGCCTCGGCGACGAGGTCGTCGCCCTCCACGAGGCCGGTGTCGATCGTTTCCAGTTCGATGTCATGGATGGCCGTTTCGTGCCCAACCTTACGTTCGGACCCGACGTCATCGCCTCGGTTCGCGACCGGACCGACCGGCCGTTCGAAGCTCACCTCATGGTCGAAAAGCCGGACGAACTCGCGCACCTGTATGTCGAGGCTGGCTGCCAGATGCTGATCGTCCATGCCGAGGCGTGCGACCATTTGCATCGCACGTTGAGCCATATTCGCGAGCTCGGTGCCAGCCCGGCAGTGGCGCTCAATCCATCGACACCGGCCACCGAGATCATGCATGTGTTGGATCTGCTCGACATGGTCTTGGTCATGACTGTCAACCCCGGCTTCGGCGGGCAGCCATACATCTCCACGATGGAACCCAAGGTGGCGCAGGTCCGCGCGATGATCGAAGCTGGTGGCCATGACGTCGATATCGAAGTCGATGGCGGCATCGGCCCCGCTACCATCGCTGGGGCCGCTCAGGCAGGTGCGAACTACTTCATCGCTGGCAGCGCGTTGTATCGCGATCCTGAGGGCCTCGGACATGCGGTCGCAGACCTTCGAGCCCGCGCGATCGAGGCTGGCGCTTGATTCATCGCCGGTGGCGGTTCTTCCTGGTCGCGCTCACACTGAGCCTCTGTGGGGCAGCGTGTTCTGGTGTCGAGCATACGTCGGCCGACTTCTGCGACAAGCTGGTCGAAGTGACAGGACCCTCCGGCGTCGAGTCTGCACTTGTTCCCGGTGACCCAGCGCGTATCGATGGTGTCGTAATCGAGCTCGCCGAGCTACACGATCGCGCACCCGAGGAAATTTCAAACACCACCAGAACCCTGCTGAGTTTCTTCCGCACCTATCAACGGGCAGCGCGCGACGAGCGCCGTGATGTCATTGCCAACAATGAGCAACAACTCGAGCAGGCATCAGCCGAACTTCGACAGTATGCCCTCGATGAGTGTGGCCTGTTCTTGGAGCGAGTTGTGCCCACACCCCGTCCCACCGTTGACCCCACGATTCGGGCACCTATCACCGACTGAGTCGCTACTACGAGCGCGCTGCGAACCGACCGCAAGGCGTCTTAGTCGTTGATGGCAGAACCGTCTGCATCGGTTTCACCCAATGCAGGTGCGGGCAGTTGCGCTGTTTCTGCGACCTCGCCATCGAAGAAAGCAGGGAACCGCACCAACATCCAGTCGCCATCAACCGAGTCATCTGCGACTGGCTGATAGGTGCCGTTGTGCACCGTCTGCGGGTCGCTGATGTGTTGTGCGAAGTCCCGAACTGCAGCTGCTGGTACATCGTTTTCGGCGAAGATGTCTTCCCACTCGATGGCAGCACGCTCCATCAATTTTGGCCCAATGTGGGTTGCGAACATGTTGAACGTCTCGGCCCGGGGCGCATCCATGACCTGTCCGAAGGCGTCGGCGCAGCCTGCGGACTCCATGGCCCGTCGCAGCTGGCGTCCGGTGACGGGCGCCAACGTGAGGTACCCCTCGGCTGTCTCAAAATTCGAGTCGCTCAGGACTTGCAGCGCAACGTCGGTATCGGGTTCGGCTTCGACCACTCTGTGTCCGGCGCTGATGTCGGCACCGTAGAAGTACGCCATCGCATCGACCATGGCCATGTCGCAGATCGAACCGGTGCCAGTTCGTTCGCGCTGATGCAGCGCGGCGGTGATGGTTTGTGCAGCGAACATGGCCGACACCTTGTCGGCGACATTGTTGTTGGTATTCATCGGCGAAGAAGTTCCCGAGATGACCGCACCAGATCGCGCCTGCACGATGCCGTCGTAGGCCGGCAGATCAGAACGAGGGCCGTCCTGGCCGTAGCCGGATACTCGGCACCAGATCAGTCGAGGGAACTCTGCCTTTACCCGTTCGGGCGTTAGCCCCATTTTGGGGGCAACCGATGGGCGCCAATTTGTGATGAGTACATCAGCTTCGGCAAGCAATTCGAACAACGAAGCGATGCCGTCCTCGCTCTTCAGGTCCAGAGCAATACTGGTCTTGTTCCCGTTAGCGGCCTTAAAGAGCAAGGACGAATCACCATATGGCTTACCAAACCGCCGGTACGGATCACCCCGAGGTGGCTCCACTTTGACGACGGTCGCGCCCAGGTCGGCCAGCATCATGCCAGCCATCGGTCCCGACAAGAAACTCGCCGCCTCGATCACTTTGAGCCCGGTTAGTGGTGCCACGTCTAGTTACTCCCGTTATCTGGAACCGTGTGGGCAGCGTAGTTGTGAGGACCCTATTCAGAAGAAATTTGTGCTCATCTGTCTACTGGTTATGACTGTGGCCACACAAACAACATTGGCAACAGGCCGAACTTGAGGATGTCACACCCACCCAATACATTCACCTGGCTATGTCTTGGTCCGCCGTACTCGTCGCATGTTTCATTACGACACAAGCATCCATCATGGGCATGCTTGTCACGAGCGGGCTCTACAGCGAATTATTCGGTCGACACCGCCGTATTGCGCGAGCGCTAGATACCTCACGTCTACTCCAAACAGCCAGTGAGACCGAATGGGTCGAGAACCACGAGTTCTGGGAACTTGGACAAGTCGAAGAAGTCGCGTTCTAACGACCTCGCTCGCCAACTGAGTTGACGGCTCACCATGGCTGGTGGCCGATGGCCCCGGTGATGAACCAGTCCGCATGGCGCACCGTGTCCTAGGTTCTCTCCCATGGTTTCTGACATTTTCGACGCCGGCCTGTGGACTGCTGTGCCCGGTTTCAACTTCACCGATATCACCTATCACCGTGCGAACGACGTTCCTGCGGTCCGTATCGCTTTCGACCGTCCCGAGATCCGCAATGCGTTCCGGCCCCACACCGTCGATGAGCTGTACCGGGCCCTCGACCATGCGAGGCAGAGCAGCGACGTCGGTTGTGTATTACTCACGGGAAATGGGCCCTCGCCTCGCGATGGCGGTTGGGCATTCTGCTCAGGCGGTGATCAACGCATCCGCGGCAAGGACGGCTACCGCTATACCGAAGACAATGCCGAGACTGCCGACGCCATCGATCCCGGTCGCAGTGGCCGACTGCACATCCTCGAGTGCCAACGGCTGATCCGGTTCATGCCCAAGGTCGTCATCGCGGTAGTGCCCGGTTGGGCTGCCGGTGGCGGGCACAGCCTGCACGTAACCTGCGACCTGACCATCGCCAGCGAAGAGCATGCCCGTTTCAAACAGACGGACACCGACGTCGCCAGCTTCGACGGTGGCTTCGGTTCTGCGCTACTCGCCCGCCAGGTCGGTCAGAAGTTTGCCCGAGAAATCTTCTTCCTCGGCCGCACCTACACCGCTGCCGAAGCGCACGTGCAAGGTGTCGTGAACGCTGTCGTCCCTCATGCCGAACTCGAGACCGAAGCACTGCAATGGGCTCGCGAGATCTGCAGCAAGAGCCCAACAGCGCAACGTATGGCCAAGTTCGCACTCAACCTGATCGACGACGGCCTTGTAGGTCAGCAGGTCTTCGCTGGCGAAGCCAC
>DNHM01000568.1 GCA_003485885.1 Acidimicrobiaceae bacterium | reverse complement strand
GCCGACCGATTGGCTCGGCGGAGGGGAAAACGTACGATCGAAAGACATGACCTCGCTGCATCACGACGCCGAGACATTCCTTGGCACCATGTTGCTCGATGGCGTGTTCGAGCGTCATCCAAACCTTCGTGGCGCTGCGGTCGAGCTTGGTGCCGGATGGGTGCCCAGCTTCCTTCGCCGACTCGATTGGAGTGCCGACATCTGGCGCAAGTCCGAACCCGAGCTACAGAACCTGATCCGGAAACCTAGCGAGCAGCTGACCACGCAGATGGCGTTCACGCCGTTTGTGTATGAAGACGTCGGCAGCCTGGTCAACGAGTCGAACGACGAGCTCTATCTGTTCTCTAGCGACTACCCGCACCACGAAGGTGGCCGAAACCCGCTGGGGCGTTTCGAAGCTTCACTCGACGGCCACACCGCCGCCACACTCAACCGTTTCTACGCCGACAACTTCAGCCGAGTATTTGGGAGCCAGCAATGACAGCAACAAGTACGGGTGTCGTGTTGGACACACGCCCAATGACCGGTAGCTTCGGCGCCGACATCCACGGCCTCGATCTGAGCCAGGCGCTCGACGGCGCCACCACCGCTGCTATCGAAGCAGCCTTCGCCGATCACTCGGTGCTTGCGTTCCGGGACCAGCAACTGACGGTCGATCAGCTCGAGGCCTTCGCCCTGCAATTTGGCAGTTTCGGCGACACGCCGTTCATCACTCCTCTCGACGACCACCCAAACGTGCTCGCTGTCGTCCGAGAAGCCGACGAAGCGGGCGCTTTGTTCGGCGGTTCATGGCACAGCGACTGGAGCTTCCAACACGCTCCTCCGTCGGCAACCATCTTGTACGGCCACGAGGTTCCACCCGCGGGCGGTGACACCGTGTTCACCAACCAATACCTGGCCTATGAGACGCTCTCGGATGGTATGAAACGCATGCTCGAAGGTCTCAACGCCATCCACTCCGCACAACGTTCCTACGGGCCGCAGGGAGTCTTTGGTCGGCCCGACCCGAAGGCAGCGATGCATATTCAGGGCGGCGAAGAGGCACTGGCCAGGCAAACGCACCCGATCGTGCGCACCCATCCGGTGACGGGTCGCAAGTTGTTGTTTATCAATGACGTCTACACCATCGGTATCGAAGACATGAATGGCCCTGAGAGCAAAGCGCTGCTCGGGTATCTGCTCGAGCACTCCAAACAGGTCAGCTTTTTGTGCCGAGTCCGGTGGCAGCCAGGCACGCTCACCATGTGGGACAACCGTTGCGTGCAACATCATGCCATCAATGACTATCCCGGTCAGCGTCGGGAGATGTACCGCGTCACGCTTGCAGGCGAAGTACCGGTCTGACCAATGGTCAGCCACGAAATCGATACGGCCGAGGCGATTGGGCTCGAACGTATCGTGCTCAGTCCCAGTGAACGATCCCGTCGGTTCTTCGCCCCTGCATCGGACCTTCTGCGAAGCCCCGCCTCTCCCTAAACATGACGGTGCCTGGCACCGTCATGTTTAGGCACCGTCATGTTCCGCATACAGAGCTGGCTGGGAATGAGGTTCCTGCTTCGATCGTTGCTTCAGGCACCCGCGAACGAGGCGGCGATGTGCATCGTTTGCGGTTGACCACGACCAACGCTGAAGGTGTCGCCCTCACCCGGTCGGTGTCAGGCTTCTGAACGCACCGGCAAAACAACATGGCGACGGCGGCGTTCGAACAGTAACGACGACCGTTCGTCGAAGACCTCGGGAAAACTGCTGATTTCGTTCAACACGATTGTCTGCAGCGCTGTGGCATCGGGAACTGCCAGATGGATGACGACGTCCTCGATGCCTGAAATCAGGTCGATCCCCATCGTCTCGGACAACGACCAAACATGGTCGATAAATCGATTCACGATCTCATCGCTTTTGGGCTGCAACCGCACAAACACCAGCGCTTGCAGACCACGGCCTAAGGCCGCTAGATCCACCTCAGCGTGATACCCCCTGATGACGCCGCTCTGTTCAAGTTCGCGGACACGATTGAGTGTCGTGGACGGCGCTAAACCCACCGTGGCGGCCACAGCTCGATTCGTCTGGCGAGCATCGCGTTGCAGTTCTTCGAGAACATGGGCGTCGACGGCATCGAGCTGAGGTGGCGTCATTCGTTCACGTTCCTTCCGACTCAACTGCCATTTACCGAACAAATCTATCCTAAAGGACCATATGACCGAACGTTGTATGACTGCTGTNNATGAACATAGGTAAAGATTGGGTCCTGATTCGCCGCGAATTGAAGGATCTGCCATGACAGCCACCTCGCATTACCAGCTCAATGACCGATACCAGGTCGACGAAGGCACGGTCTTCCTGACCGGCATTCAGGCTCTCGCCCGGCTGCCTTTGGAACAGTTGCGAGCTGATCGGCGGGCCGGTCTCGATACCGCGGCCTTCGTGTCGGGCTACCAGGGTTCGCCACTTGGTGGTTACGGGCAAGCGGTCGAAGCTGCCGCCCGCATCGCAACCGACCTGCCGATCGTCTTCCGCCAGGGCATGAACGAGGAATACGGTGCCACCGCGGTCATGGGATCGCAGCTTGCGTCGGCCCAGCCCGATGCCCGCCACGATGGCGTCGTCGGCATTTGGTACGGCAAAGCGCCGGGTGTCGACCGAGCCGCTGATGCCCTACGACATGCCGTCTATGCCGGCACGTCGATGCACGGCGGGGCCATAGCGCTGGTAGGCGACGATCCGAATGCCAAGTCGTCTACGGTGCCATCGTCCTCGGCTGGTTTGTTGTACGACATGCACATGCCGTTGTTGTATCCCGGTGATCCTGCCGAAGCGCTCGATCTCGGCCGGCATGCCATCGCCATGTCACGGGCCACCGGCCTTTGGTCAGCAGTGAAGATCGTGGCCGACGTGGCCGACGCCTCGGCCAGCGTGGATCTCTCACCGGATCGGGTGCGGCCAATTATCCCATTGATCGATGGCCAGCCGTATCAGCACACGCCCTATGGCCAACTACTAACACCAATGACGGTCGAGATCGAACGCGAGATCGTCGAAGTCCGTTACGAACTCGCCGGCCGCTACGCGACCGACAACCACCTCAACGTCGTGACCGTGGACCCGAGCGATGCATGGATTGGCATCGTCTCATCGGGCATCACCTACCGCGAAGTCCGAGAATCACTCGCTCGGCTCGGGCTGCGCAACAACCACGACGTCGAGGCTGCCGGTATTCGACTGCTCAAGATGGGCATGCCGATGCCCTTCAACCCTCAGACCGTCCGCAACTTCTCCCGAGGGCTGACCGAGCTGGTCGTGGTCGAAGAGAAGTCACCAAACATCGAATCGCTGATCAAGGACGCACTGTACGCCGTGGCTGACCGCCCGGTGATCGTGGGCAAGACTGACGAAACCGGCGCCCGCATGCTTCCACTTTGGGGCGGTCTCGACGCAGACAACATCATGCCGGTACTGCGAGCACGGCTGGCACCACGCCTCGAAGAACGCCTTGCGCCTCTTCCCCGTGAACGGACCATGATCCCGCTCGCGGTCGAGCGTTCACCGTTCTTCTGTTCCGGCTGCCCCCACAACCGCAGCACCGAGGTGCCCGACGGGGCAGTCGTCGGCGCCGGTATTGGCTGCCACACCATGACCTTGCTCATGGATCCAGAACGAGTTGGCGACATCGCCGGCCTGACCTGCATGGGTAACGAGGGCACCCAATGGATCGGCATGAGCGACTTCGTAGAGACCAACCACATCTTCCAGAACCTGGGCGATGGCACGTTCTTCCACTCGGGGCAGTTGGCCATCCAGGCCGCTATCGCGTCCGGCGTGAATATCACCTACAAGCTGCTGTGGAACGGCACGGTTGCTATGACCGGTGGCCAGGATCCCGAAGGGCAACTCCCGTTGCAATCGGTCATCGACATGTTGCTCGCACAAGGCGTGGCCCGAGTGCTCGTCACCACCGATGATGTCGACCGCGACCGGGGCGATCTCGCAAAAGGTGTCGACGTTTGGGACCGCACTCGACTCATCGAAGCCCAGGAGTTGCTCGCGACCACGCCCGGCGTGACCGTACTAATCCATGATCAAGCGTGTGCAGCCGAAGCTCGCAGGGACCGCAAGCGCGGCCTGATCGAGACGCCACCCGAGCGGGTCTTCATCAACCATCGGATCTGCGAAGGTTGCGGCGACTGCGGCCAGATCAGCAACTGTCTATCGGTGCAGCCGATAGAGACACCGTTCGGCCGCAAGACACATATCGATCAGACCACCTGCAACCTCGACTACAGCTGCATCGAAGGTGACTGCCCGTCTTTCATGACCGTGACCACCGACGAACCAGGCTGGTTGCAACGTTTCCTCGCCCGCCGATCAAAGCCGAGTGCAGCAGCAACAAACCTGTCGGCAACAGCCGCCGCTCCCCCGACACACTTCCCCACCCCGCAGCCACTGGTGCCGGTCAACAGCTTCTCGTTACGTATCACCGGCATAGGCGGGACCGGCGTGGTCACCGTGGCCCAGGTCCTGGGTACCGCAGCCATGCTTGCTGGCTACGAGGTACGAGGCCTCGACCAGATCGGACTGTCGCAGAAGGCCGGTCCGGTGGTCAGCGATCTACGTTTGTCGCTCGATACGCCGTCCTATACAAACCGACTTGGCGACCGCCAGGCTGATCTGCTGCTGGCGTTCGACCAGCTCGTCGCAGCCAGCGAGAAGGGATTATCGGCATGTGGCTCCGATCGCACGGTGGTGATTGGTTCCACATCGGGCACACCAACCGGAGCGATGATCACCCATCCCGATATCGCCATGCCCACACCGGCAACACTCGCTGCAACGATTCGCGACCACACCACCGAGCACCACTTCTGGGCCGATGCTCAGTCAACGACCGAGGACCTACTTGGTTCGGCGATGGCCGCGAATATCTTCGTGATCGGCATGGCGGTGCAGTCAGGCGGTTTGCCGATTGGCGCTGACTTCATCGAACAGGCCATCGAACTCAACGGTGTGGCCGTGGCTGCGAATACTGCGGCCTTCCGGTTTGGCCGGTTGCAGGTCAGTGACCCATCACAGGTCAACAACGCCCGAGTCGCAACCGAGGGCCTTCCCCTCCCAATCCCGCCCACCACGTTTGCCACCGAACTCGATTCGCTGGGTGCACAAGCTGAGCGGCGGGACCATCTCGCCATGCTCGCCACTGAGTTGGAAGCCTGGGGCGACCGCACCGATGCAACGCGGTGGTTCCAGGTTCTCGATCGTGTTCGTCGCTCCGAGTGGGCGATCGACACAACGAGTGATCGGCTCGTCGATGCCGTTACCGATGGGCTGTTCAAGCTGATCGCCTACAAGGACGAGTACGAGGTTGCCCGGCTCATGGTTGAACCCGAAGGCCTGGCCGAGGCACAAGAACTCGTGGCCGAAGGTGGGACGATGAGCTATCGCCTGCCCCCGCCAATGTTGCGGGCACTCGGCTTGGACAAGAAGATCTCCATCCCAGCTACCGCAG
>DNHM01000158.1 GCA_003485885.1 Acidimicrobiaceae bacterium | reverse complement strand
CGATTGCCATGAGCGATCGCTCGGGCAGCTCGAAACTGACGTTGTCGACAAGGCGTAGGCCGTCGCCGACTTCGTAGGAGACGCCGGTGGCTCCAAACGTGACCGGCCCGTCATCGTTGGTGCGCACGAGGTGGTCGCCAACCAGCCGGAAACGGCTGCGGCCAACGGCGATCACGTCGTCCTCACCGATTTCGGCTGACCGGATGCGTTGTCCGTTCACGAACGTGCCATTACGGCTAAAGAGATCGTCCACGACCATGCCGTCGCTCGTCTGGCGCACGATGGCATGCTCGCGAGACACCATCAGATCGTCGACGACGACGTCGTTACTTTCGTCGCGGCCGATGGTGATGATCTTCTGGCCACTCCCGGTCCGCACGGTGATGGTTTCTTCGATCGTTGCAGCGGTTGTTATGGCTTTTGGATCTGTCGAATCAAGTAGCTGGGGTTCGAGCCGCAGCGTCACGCCACCGGGCGGAGCGATCTCTAGATCGAGCGCTCGGTTGATGACAACAACGGTGACCGGATGGCCCTCGATCAGGCTTCCGCCCGTGCTGTAGAGATCCCGGTAGACCCACTGCCCCTGTTCGTGGCGCAGCTCGCCATGTGCCCGGCTGACATGCTGGTTGTCGATCACGATGGTGGCGGTCTCGTCGCGCCCGATCGTGATCGTCTGATCAACATCGAATGTCATCACCGTCTCGCCGACAGTGATGACCAGAGCCCCCGGACTCGCCACGATTACGACGTTACAAGGTGTGCATCGGCCAAGGCGAACGAATCCCTCGGGGCAGCCTGATTGTCGGCCACCTCCACGGCATTGCTGGAGGCGCAGTGTTTGCGGCCCTGGCACCTGCTGACTTCGAGAATGCTGACCCCTGGGCTACCCCGATGTGTGCGACCTACGCTGGTGAAGTGGTCACGCAGTCTGGGGCTTGACCCGAAAAAGCAGCGCTGTGCCGATGAGGCCCGACGCGACCGCGGTCCACTGGGCTGCAGTGTGGCCGGATGAGTCGATGATCTTGCCCATAACCGGCGGGCCGATGAGACCACCGACTCCCGCTGCGGTGTAGAGCGCCCCGAGTACGCCGCCCATACCGAGCGTGCCGAACATCTCGGCAACCACCGCGGGTGAGAGCGCTATGAAACCGCCGTAAGAGACCCCGAGCACGATTGCAAAGATGATGAGAAGCGGGTAGTTCGTGTCGGCCACGATCCATAGTAGAAAGCTCAGCGCGAGCACCAAGAACGACAGGCGGTACAGCCCAAGTATCCCGATCCTCGCAGCAATTGCGCCGAACCCCAGCCGGCCAACAATTGATGACATACCGATGAGCCCGAGCAGTACCGCTGCTGACCCTGATGCTCCGATCGTGTCGATGTAGTCGGCCATGAACACGAACGGTGTAAATAATGCAATCGTGATGAAGAGCGATGCGGCGTAGACGAACCAGAAGTCGCTGCGTCCGCGGAGGACTTCGCGGATAGGTCGGGGAGTGACCGATGATCCGGGAGGACGGTGTGCGCCCAGCGCTGCGACAGCTAACAAGATTCCCGAGATCACCGCGAGGACCCGATATGCCTCGCGCCACCCGTTGGCTTCGATCACCTTCTCGATGATCGGCACGAGCACGAGCGTGCCAGTACCGATTCCGGCGACCGAGAGGCCGAGAGCGAGGGTCCGTTTCTCCTCGAACCAGCCGCCGACAGCTGCGACCATCGGCACATAACAACACGCGACTCCAATACCGACGCCTAGGCCATACGTGAGATATCCAAGTTGGATCGACGAAACCTCGGCGGTGAGCAGCAGGCCGATCACCATGGATACAGCACCGAAGACCACCACGCGGCGCGGTCCAAATCGATCCGCGATGCGGCCACTGAAGATGCCAAGTGCGAAGTAGGCAAAGGTGGTGATCGAGAAGAAGAACGCGGTTGCTGATCGGTTGGTTCCAAACTCGTCGGCCATGGGGCGAAAGAACTCACCAAAGCTGTACGCGACACCGAACACGGTGAACATCGCCAGGAACGCTGCGACCAACACCACCCACGACCGAGTGGAGTCGAGCCCATGTGCGGCTCCCGGCTCAGCAGCGGGGAGGTCCGTGGGAGTCGTCACTGCCACAAAGTAGCTTGTCCGAGTTCAGAGGGTGAATTGTTGAACAAACGTGTCCGTTCCGTGACGTTGTCGCGGACGTCACGGTTGACACCTCTGATGGTCGAGTTATCCGGCAAATGGTCGATCTTGGTCCACCGACGGCTCTCGGGGAAGCCCGAGTACCCGCTCACCGATGATGTTCCGCTGGATCTCGCTGGTCCCTCCTGAGATCGACATCGATGTCGCAAAGAGTGCCTCTCGCTCCCACGAGTCACCTGTGCCACACGGCGTTGCTTCCCAAGCCACGGCCTCGGGACCTACGACACGCATGGCCAACTCACGATTCTGGGCTGCAATCAGTGCGCCGGCGAGTTTGGGCAGAGAACCACCCGGACCTGGGGGTTGACCGGCGGCAACAGCCGCTCGGGTGCGGAGAGCGACCAGACTCTTGCACACTTCGGCGGTATAGAGGCTGACCAGCTCTTGCCGATGCACCGGTTCTGAGTCAAGGTTGCGCTGCTCGAGTTCGGCGATCAGCCGGTCGGCGCCTTCGTGCTGTACCCCGTCGATTTGCCCGGTGCCCCGGGCAACTCGCTGATACCTCAGCATGGCAGAAGCGAGTCGCCAGCCTTCGTCGGCCGGCGGGAGCAGAGCATCAGCGTCGAGGATGACATTGTCGAAAAAGACCTCGTTGAAGTGCCTGCCGCCATCGATTTGATGGATCGGCCGAACATCGACACTGGGGAGACGGAGGTCGACGATGAACATGCTCAGCCCACGGTGTTTCGGCTGGGTGGAGTCGGTGCGGGCAAGGACGATGCCGAACTCAGCCACATGAGCAAAGGTCGTCCAAACCTTTTGGCCGCTCAAGACCCAACCGTCGCCGTCGCGGAGTGCTCTGGTGCGTACTGACGCGACATCGGATCCGGCTTCGGGTTCGGAGAACATCTGACAGAAGACGTGCTCGCCCGATAAAGCGGCTGCGATGTGACGCTGCTTTTGCCGGGGTGTGCCGAACTCGCTGATGACAGGCAGACAATTGCCGAGACTGATCGAGAGTTCTTCGGTCATGAGGGGATAACACGACGCCTCTTCTCTCCAGACGTGTTCGAACTTTGGGTCGAGTCCCTGGCCCCCGAAGGCAACCGGCAGGCTTAGTCCTGCAAGCCCAGCGGCGAACAGTTTCGCCTGGAAGGACCGGGCCACAGCAAGTGCTGCATCGCCACGAGGGTCCTGGTTGAGTGCCACACAGGCGTCGCCTGTGGCATGTTCGTCGAGGAACGCGCGACAGCGCAGCCTGAAGTCACTGTCATCTGAGGTGGTCCCCACGGGTTCTCCTGGCTAGCGCGTTGGCCGTCTCAACATCCTTCAACGGACAGGCGGCGCCCAGGGTCTTTGGTCACGAGTGCACGTGTTCGCTCCGTGCTGTTCCCGGCGATGCTGGCGCGACCGCCCAAACACTCGCCGCAAAAAGCGAAGAAGAACCGGCGCAAAGCACCGGTTCTTCTTCGTAGATCTTGTAGCAGATCTTGTAGTAGAGCTTCTTAGTAGAGCTGGAAGGCAATGCCCTCCGCTACTGAGTTAACTCAGACTGGGCGGACGTTCTGGGCTTCTTGGCCCTTGCGTCCTTCGCCGATTTCGAATTCAACGGTCTGACCCTCTTCGAGGTTCTTGAAGCCGTCGCCTCCGATGTTGGAGAAGTGAACGAAGATGTCATCGCCGCTTTCTTGCGAGATGAATCCGAAGCCCTTCTCTGTGTTGAAGAACTTAACAGTGCCTGTAGCCATAACAATTTCTCTTTTTTTCTGAGGGGCAATAGCGCCCCTCTAACTACGGCAAGGGTACGGCACGAATACCAAAACCGTGAGATTGGGCGAATGATTTTGAAAGCAGGCTCGCGCTCCGACTGGTGTTTGTGAGGTGTTTGCGGATTGTGGCATCGATCCTGACCGTGCGAGATGGAGCGATTTTGCTCCCTACATTGTTGCCATCACCGGAGTACCTAGCGGCGGAAAGTAGTGGAGAAGCCGCGTAGCCGCAACGATTTTTCTTAGTGGAGCCGGTAGGAATCGAACCCTGAACGTTGTGATTGAAAGTCTGGCGGCGTAGCTGAAATTGGCAGATCTGATGTGATGGTGTGTCGGCCGGTTTGCGATCTGCCGGTGGTGGTATTTGCACGCCAAACGACTCATCAGTGCAGGATCCGGTGACACAAAGGTGCCCGGATCACTCTTCGAACCCTGGACCCCGAGCTTGGAACCCTGGACCCCGAGCTTGCAAATGTGCCGACCCGGCGGGAAGAAGCGGTTCTGATGCCACCGCGTGTCATTCAGCGCAGGCAAGCTCCTTACAGCGTTCTGGTGAACCGGTGCACTCGTGCGCATCGTTCGAATCCAGGCCGAGGAACACGGGTGCAGCGCTGGCTTTCGACACGTGCAAGCACCACCGGTAAGGTCGTACTTCGGATACGAGAGGCCTGGGCAATGACGGTAACTACGGACGATATTTTGGCCCTGGAAGAGCGACGCTGCTCACGGCCTGAGCTATGAGTCTTTTGCCGGGAGTCAACACGCTGGCCCGCGACTACGACAGCGGCCGGTCGACGCCCGAAGAGGCAGTTAGCGAGCTTCTGGCAACCATCGACCGTCTCGACTCCACCATCGAGGCCTGGCAGGCGTTGTACGCAGACGACGCCATCGACGCTGCGGTGGCTGCAACCAAAGCCAGGGCGGCCGGTCACCGCATCGGGCCATTTCACGGCATCCCCTTCGCCCTCAAGGACATCGTGGACGTGCAAGGTCGTGTCACAACGGCCGGATCCAAAGCATGGGCCGCTCGGTTGTCGCCTTCCACCGCACTCATCGCCCGCCGCCTGCTCGCAGCCGGGGGCGTGCTACTTGGCAAGACCAAGACGGTGGAGTTCGCCCTCGGAGGCTGGGGTACAAACCAGCACATGGGCACACCCCGGAACCCTTGGGACGCCGAGAATGCGCGTGTCCCGGGAGGATCGTCTTCGGGCTCAGGGGCGGCGGTGGCCTCTGGCATGACACCCTGCGCTATCGGTACCGACACCGGTGGCTCGGTCAGGTTGCCGGCTGCT
>DNHM01000478.1 GCA_003485885.1 Acidimicrobiaceae bacterium | reverse complement strand
GGCCTCGATTGTCGGATCCTGCAGATCGTGGGCCAGGCCGACGCTGCTCACCACCGCACCGATCGATGGGGTGAGGGGTGCAATCTCTACACCAGCGATCGCAGGGCCGTAGCTCGCGCTGTTCGGGTTGGCCTTCGTTCGCAACATCAGCGCGACATGCAGGATTAGGATCAGCCCGACCTCGGGGAGCACCCATGACCATCGTCTCAGATCAACTGGACATACCGGATCGGCGGATTCGATCGGCGATCAGTGTGTTCGACATGTTGAAGATTGGTGTGGGGCCGTCGAGCTCACACACCCTTGGTCCATGGCGGGCGGCGCTCCGATTCCTCGACGAAGTCGAAGCCGCCGGAGCGCTTACCGACGTCGAGTCGGTCAACGTCGACTTGTACGGGTCGTTGGCCAAGACCGGACGAGGCCATGGCACCGGTGTCGCCATCATGATGGGACTGCGTGGCGAAGACCCCGAGACGTGTGAGGTCGACCTCATCACCAGGCTTGGGGCCGACGTGGCGTTGGCCGGCGAACTCCGGCTGCGACGCCACCACGGGGTTCCGTTCGAACGAGAACGCGACATCCAGTTCCGCACCGACCAGTCGCTTGACTTCCACCCGAACGGCATGGCGATTACGGCTGTCCGTGCGAATGACGAGCCGCTCGTGCGTCGATACTTCTCGATCGGCGGCGGGTTTATCGTTGGTGAGGACACGGGGGTTGAAGCGCCGGAGCCCGTGACCCTGCCATTTCCGATTGAAATGGCACAGGATCTTTTGCGCTGGACCCAAGATCTCGACTGCTCGATCGCGGACGTCGTGCGTGGAAACGAGCGCCATTGGCGCACCGATGACGAGATTGACACCGGTCTGCTTCGGATCCGGGACACGATGGTCGAGTGCATGTTTCGAGGCTGCTGCACCGAAGGGGTATTGCCCGGTGGCCTCGAAGTATCACGGCGAGCTGCTGGTCTTCACCAGACGCTCATGGGTGCTGCCAGCGAGTTCGACTCGGCAGACGACTGGTTTCACGCGGTGTGCAGCGCTCGCCCCAACTTTGACCACACGGTGCGATGGGTCAGCTGTTTCGCGCTAGCCGTGAACGAGGAGAACGCGGCCTTTGGTCGAGTCGTGACCGCTCCAACCAATGGCGCTGCTGGTGTGATCCCGGCAGTGTTGGCGCACTATTTGGCCACGGGAACTGCCACCGACGAAAGCGCAATCCGATTTCTGCTTGTGGCTGCCGAGATCGGCGCCATCTTCAAGAAGCGGGCCACCATCTCGGCCGCGATGGGGGGATGCCAGGCCGAGATCGGAGTGTCAGCTGCCATGGCTGCTGCTGCCCTTGTCGAGGTCCGGGGCGGCACGCCCGCACAAGCGCTGATGGCGGCCGAGATTGCCATGGAACACCATCTCGGCCTGACCTGTGACCCGATTGGTGGGCTCGTACAGGTTCCGTGTATCGAACGGAATGCCATGGGAGCAATGAAGGCCATTACTGCTGCCCACCTTGCGTTGGAAGGCCTACCTGACCTGGCCCGAGTCACCTTGGACGATGTCATCGACACCATGTGGCAGACCGCGCAGGACATGAACGTCAAGTACAAGGAGACTTCCGAAGGCGGGCTTGCAGTGCGTATCCCGGTCCGGATCATTGAGTGTTGAGTCGGGCTTGTTAGCTTCGGGACATGGGATATGTACATGCGGACTACGACGTGATCGCCAAGATGGCCGAGAGCGATCTCGATGAACCGGTCGTGATGCTCAACCTGCTGAAGTACCGGGATCAGGCCGAGTCAGGTCATGGCGTCGACGGGCTTACTGGCCGCCAGGCGTACACCAAGTACGGTCAGGCCTTCGCAGAGCTCGAGCCCCGTTTCGGCGGTTCGGTCATGTGGATGGGCCGTGGCAAAAACACCGTGATTGGCGGCGACGAAGAGTGGGACATCATCATCCTGGTCACCTATCCCACCCGCCGACAGTTCATCGAGATGTTCAACGATCCCGATTACCAGGCGATCGCACCAATGCGAGCAGCTGCACTCGCTGACTCCCGAATCGTCGAGAGCACCCAACTCGTTCCCAAACTCTGACCGCAAGCACATGTACCAAGTACGCGTCCCTTCGCGCTGCAGGTAGTTGAATGGGGGCATGAGCGACACGACCACTGACCTTCCGACTTCATGCCTTGAGCTGCGATCGACGGTGACCGACGACGGCACGGTCACGCTGGGGCTTCGGAGCAGCGACATAGGTGAACTCGGCGACGACCAGGTGTTGGTCCGAGTAGAGGCCGCGCCGATCAATCCCTCGGACCTTGGCATGTTGTTCGCAGGGGGCGACGTGAGCACCGCAGTCGCTGTCGATGGCGATCTGCCAGCGGTCGCAGTATCACTATCGCCAGCGGTCCTCGCTGGTTCTGCCGGTCGGTTGGGAAAACCCATGCCCACCGGCAATGAAGGCGGCGGCACTGTTGTTGCCGCGGGGTCCTCAGATGCAGCACAAGCGCTGATGGGCAAGGTCGTTGGTTTCCTGTCTGGCAACGCGTACGCCGAATATCGAGTGCTGCATGTCGCGCAGTGTTTGGTCATGGGCGACGGCACAGACCCAGCCGATGCGGCCGCCGCATTCGTGAATCCTCTGACTGCGCTCGGCATGGTTGAGACCATGCGAGCCGAAGGCCACACTGCGCTCATCCACACCGTCGGTGCCTCAAACCTGGGACTGATGCTCAACCGTATCTGTATCAACGATGGCGTCGACCTGGTCAACATCGTGCGTAAGCCCGAACATGTAGCACTGCTTAACGACATGGGTGCGGCCCATGTGGTCGACTCCAGTGCAGAGACGTTCGTCGACGATCTGACCGAAGCGCTGCGAGCGACGGGAGCCACTATTGCGTTCGATGCGATCGGTGGCGGTGAGCTCGCTGGCACCTCTGTTGATGTGCATGGAACGGGTGGCGTCAGAAGCGAATGAGTTCAGCCGTTACGGATCAGACACGCACAAGCAGGTCTACATCTATGGTGGGCTCGACCGGGGCGCGACCACGATCACGCGCAACTTCGGCATGTCATGGGGGCTTGGCGGCTGGTTGCTCACACCGTTCCTAGGCAAGATCGGCCAGGAGGGCGCGGATCGCCTACGTCAGAGGGTGGCCGACGAGATCACCACGACCTTCGCCAGCAGTTACGGCATGCGGCTGTCGCTGACCGACGTGGTCGACCCAGCGATGGTCAAGCGCTACGGCCTGATGGCAACCGGCGACAAGGCCCTCATCACACCCCAGGACTAGTTGTGGCGACCTCTGATCCGGTGAGTGGGGGTCAGGAAAACTCCCGCGTGCACGTGGCTGGCGATCGTTCATACTGTGGAGCATGAGAACGACACGGTTCAGCATGGTTGTGGTCAGTGCGCTGCTGGCATTCGCTGCGAGCTGCGGCGGCGGAGAATCCTCGCCAGAGCAAGCGAACGAAGCAGCGCCGACAACGGTGGTGTCATCCGACGGTGGTGATGCGTTGCCAACCAGCGCAGCAACCGCAAGTCCAACCGTTGGTTCTGAACCGGCCGCACAACCGACGGCGTCAGTGCCAGCATTTGTTGGTGAATGGCCGAACCGGTTCTGTGTGTCGGGTGTCGACAGCACCCTCAATCTGCGGGCAGCGCCGTCGACCGACGCAGAAATCCTTGCCTCGATCCCGCCATCGAGTTGCAACATCGTGTCGGGTGGCACGGGCCTCGATTACAACTTCCAGCCCGTGATCTATACAACGGTCGATGGTGCCATCGATGGGTGGGTCAGCAACAACTTCATTTCCTTCCAAGACCCGCCGGAACGAATCGAAGCAGCAGTGCTGCTGTTTGTCGAAGCATGGCAACTCGGCCTCGACACCACGCATTACTCCTACGGGCTCGATGAATTGCCCCCGCCGATCCGGCAGGGACATTCGGTACTGGTCGAAATCGACAGCGAATCCGGCGTCGGCGGTTGTGAACTGGTAGGCGACATAACTATTGACTGCGTTGTCCAGTTGGTCGAACGCGACGGCACGGTCATCGCCAATCTTTCTGTCGGACCTCTGCAACGAGGCACGAATGGGTACGACGGCGAGCCGTACTTCGAGCCAGATTTTCCCGATGGCCCGACCATCACCAGCTTCTCCGTGCTCCAAGACTGACGTTATCTACAAGCCGACGCCGCTGCGGCCGGTAAGTTACATGGCCGACCTCTGGAGTTGATTGCACTGAGTGGTGTCGTACGTGTCCCCAATGAAAATCTGACACAGGCTGCAGAAGAGGCCGACGAACGTGCGTCGGCCAAGGCTGGCTGGAAGCTTCTTTGGTCAGCGATCAAGGAAGAACGCCGCTTCATTATCTACGGCCAGATTGTGGCCCTTGGCTGGTCGATCGGTCGGGTCGCGATTCCGTTGCTGGTGCAGCAGGGCATCGACCGAGGCATCGAAAAAGATGGTTCCCTCGTGGTGTGGACGATGTTGATCGTTGCCGCTGGTGTCCTGTCGTCGGTGAGCCTGGGACTGCGGCGCTTTGTGGCGTTTCGTAATGGTCGCATGATCGAGTCGCGACTGCGTGACCGGGTCTTCGCACATATCCAGCGGCTGCACTTCTCGTTCCACGACGCCAATGCAACCGGCGATCTGATGAGTCGAGCCAATACCGATCTGCAGAACTTCCAAGACGTGATCACGATGATCCCGCTTACCACCGGCCAATTCGTTTTGGTTGCCGGTGCAGTGATCATCATGTTCCTGACGCAGCCGGTGTTGGCACTGTTGGCCCTGGCAACGTTGCCGTTGGTCAACGTGCTCGGTCGCCGCTTCGCTCAGAAGCTTCACCCCGCAATCATGGGTGTGCAGCGTGAGTCGGCACAGCTTGCAACCGTGGTCGAGGAGACCGTCGCTGGTGTACGTGTGATCAAGGGATTCGGCGCCGAGGGTGTGCGAGCCAAGGCGCTGCGTGTCGAAGCAGACGACTTGCGCCATGAATCACTCACGGCATCGCTGGTGCGATCTCGTTATCTGCCGGCGATGGAGATCGCCCCGAATATTGGCCTGATCGCGGTGCTGGCGTACGGCGGACATCTGGTCATCGAAGGTGATCTCACGGTTGGCACGCTGATCAGCTTCAACATCTATGTCATGTTGTTGATCCAACCGCTGCGCAGCATGGGTATGACGGTCGCGAACGCCCAGCGCGCGGCCGCAGCCGGCGTGCGTATCAGCCAGCTGCTCGCGGTGGAACCACGCATCGTTGCCCCAGAGACGCCAACATCGCTGCCGACCACGGCACCGCTGGGCGGTGTCGAGTTTGAGCACGTCGACTTTGCGTACCCCGGTCACGAAGGTGAACCGGTCCTCCAGGATCTGACCCTTTCGATCCAACCGGGGGAGTCCGTTGCCTTTGTTGGCGCTACCGGGTCTGGCAAAACGACCTTGGCTAGCCTGCTGCCCCGTTTCTACGACGTCGACGCCGGGACTGTTCGCCTTGACGGCGTCGATGTTCGTTCCCTCGACCCACAAGCCCTTCGCCGAAACGTGAGCATCGTGTTCGAGGACACGTTTCTTTTCCAGGCGTCGGTCTTTGAGAACATCGCCTTTGTTGATCCGGCTGCGACCGAGGAGCAGGTTCGCCGGGCAGCTCGGCTGTCGGGCGCCGAAGAGTTCATCGATCAACTGCCAAACGGGTACCGCACCGAAGTTGGCGAACGGGGCCTGTCGCTGTCCGGTGGCCAACGCCAACGACTGGCAATTGCTCGATCGATCCTGGCCGATCCTCGAGTGCTGATTCTCGATGACGCCACCTCGGCGGTTGACCCGACCAAAGAACATGAGATCCGAGACGCACTAGGCGAGGCGATGAAGTCGCGCACCACCATCGTGATAGCGCATCGACCAGCAACCATTGCACTGGCTGACCGGGTGGTGTTGATCGATCAGGGACGTGTCGCTGCCCAAGGCACTCACACCGAACTGTTGGCATCGAACGACCGTTATCGAGAAGTGCTTGCTGCCGATGTAACCGACGTGACCACAGCGGACGTTGGTCGCTGATGGGTATGTGGTTTGCCGGTGGCACCGACGAGAACGACAAGCTCGATCGGGAAGCGACGACCAAGGTGCTACGGCGGACCTTCCGTCGAGTCCGGCCGTATCGAACGCAGGCGCTCCGGGCGGCTGGGCTCCTGGTCGTGTTTGCGCTCACCAGCCTGGCGGGTCCGTTGCTGGTGCGCCGAGCCATCGACAACGGCCTATCGGTGGGTGATCGCGGCGCTCTGAATCAGTCGATCATCGGGTATGTCATCGTGGCAGTGCTTGCCTACGGCAGCTACCGGATGGCCATCGCCACACTGGCCCGCGTCGGCGAGAACTTCCTGCGGGATCTGCGTACCGGCGTGTTCGATCGCATCTTGCGACAGTCAATGCCGTTCTATGACCGTGAGAATGCCGGCGTGTTGGTGTCACGGATGACATCGGATATTGACTCGCTCCAGGTGCTGGTGCAGCTCGGGCTGCTCATGTTCGTGACCGCAACACTGCTGCTGTTTACCTCGCTGGTCACACTCATCTTCCTCGATCCGTTGTTGCTGGTGCTGTGCCTGATGACGATGCCGTTCGTTGCTGTGGCCAGCGTGAAGTTTCACCGCGAGTCGAACTTGGCGTACCTGGCAGTGCGCGAACGGATCGGGACCACGCTCACCAGCCTGCAGGAAGGCATCAGCGGCGTTCGAGTCGTGCAGGCGTTCGCCCGCGAAGACGTGCAGATCGAGAGTTTTGCCGAGACCAACAACGGTTTGTATCGCACCCATATGCGGTCGGTGAAGATCGGTGCCTACTACCTGCCGGTCGTCGAGATGGCGGGTGCACTCAGCACCGCTCTTGCTGTTGGGCTGGGCGGTTGGATGGTGCGCGACGGGCGCATCACGCTGGGCACGGTGGCGGCGTTCATCCTGATCCTGCAGACGATGTTTGGTCCGATGCAACAACTCAGCCAGCTGTTCAACATGATCCAATCTGCAGGAGCTGCGTTGCACAAGCTCTATGGCCTGCTCGACGAACCACTCACGATTGATTCTGAACCCGGCGCCCCGAATCTTCCCGCCAGTGGGCATGTCGAACTCGACGACGTGTCGTTCGAATACGTTCCCGGCGAACGTGTTCTGTCCGGCGTGAGCCTGACCATCGAAGAAGGCGAGCGCGTAGCGTTCGTCGGTCCAACCGGTGCTGGTAAGTCGACCGTGGCCAAGCTGGTGGCTCGGTTCTATGACCCGGTCGAGGGCACGATCCGCATCGGCGGTATGGACTTACGGACGGCCGACACAGACTCGCTGCGAGAACACATCGTGGTGGTCCCGCAAGAAGGTTTCCTGTTTGCTGGAACCGTGGCCGACAACATCCGTTTGGCAAAACCCAAAGCGACCGACGCCGATATTCGCCAAGCGCTGGATCGCATCGGCGTACTCGATGTGTTCGAGCGACTGCCTCAAGGTTTGGACACAGAGGTACAAGAACGAGGTAGCCGTCTATCGGCTGGCGAGAAGCAGCTTGTGTCGCTGGCTCGAGCTGCGCTCGTGGATCCCAAGGTGTTGATCCTGGACGAGGCCACGTCGAGCGTCGACCCTGGCACCGAGGCCATCGTCGAAGTTGCCATGGAGTCTCTGATGGAAGGCCGAACCGTCATCGCGATCGCCCACCGGTTGTCAACGTCAGAACGTTGCGACCGAGTCGGTGTCGTGGTGGCCGGAGAACTGGTCGAGCTCGGCCCCCACGACGAACTCGTTGCGGCCGGCGGACACTACGCCGAACTCTTCGAAGCCTGGACCAGCGGCCTCGCCGCTTAGGCCCTAGCGCGTGAGTGCAGGCCGGGCCGCGCCCGGTGATTATGACTCGCCCTCAAACCACACAAGGGCATGCGACTTCGCCGGCGGTGCGACGGTTATCGGAGCATTCCGGGTTGCGATTATGAGTGGGGCGAGGTGCGCTGTGACCGATCGAGGGTGCCGTTCTCGATCGGTTGCCCATAGCTGACATGCGCGCTGATATGCGTGCTGGACCGGTTGCCTGACCGTCGGTCCCTAAGAACTCCTGCTCGTCGCTATCGCCATATCAACCAGCGCTAGTTCGTGCGGCGTTTCCACATCACCGCGCCGGCGACTCCAGCGCCGACCACAACGACGGCCAGAACGATCACGGGAAGACCGACGTCGTTGTTTTCGGTTTCTGAGCGCCTCGCTCCTCGCGTTGCACATACTCGAGGACGAAACCCCCTTCTTCGGTTCCGGTCTCGCCGTCACAGCTGATCAGTTCGCCTTCCTCTTCATCAATTTCATCGCCAACCGCTATTTGGTACGTCAGCGACCCATCTTCGTTGAAGAGATGATCAATTTCTGCGTCGCATGCAGTTATTGCCAGCAACAGCAACAACAAACCCCCGCAATAGAACCTGAGCTGGGTGTGAACCAAAGCCTGTCGACGTTTCCTGTCAATGCCTACACGTTTGGTTCGTCCTATTATTGATGCCTCGCCTTCGATTTCTGGGCGTGACATCCACTGTCACATTTAGATCGATCGATGACCGCCGTTCGGGGCTGAAGGCAGGTAAGACGCTGCAGTTATGTCGAAAGTCGGTTGATCGGGAATGCTGGTGTTCTGGTTCAGTAAGGGGACGAGTTCTCGATGCCCGGCTGAGACCTGGGGTGCCTAGCCCATCCATTGGCCGCCGTTTACGTCGAGGGCCTCCCACATCGGTGTGTCGTGCGGCCCCCGGCGCCACCATGTTGGCCCGACTCCACGCCGCAGTTCTGGCTGTCGGCTTTGCTGTTGCGCCAGCAACAATCGACTGACGACGCCCGCAGCTTCAGAGCAACTGATACCGGGGGATCAGGTCGCACAAATCGCGGGTTATGCCACGTTTGTAGAAGCGTGCTTGGTCGGGATTATGAGTGGTTGTTAGAGGTCGAGGTGAAGGCGGAGCGCGTCGTCGAGTCGGTCCATGGTGTGGAATGTAACGTTGCCGATCAAGGCCCCGACACGTTCTT
>DNHM01000073.1 GCA_003485885.1 Acidimicrobiaceae bacterium | reverse complement strand
GCCGCCCCAGTACAGAGCGGTCGATGGGCGTCCACGGTCAAGTACGTGGTCGGCGCCATCGCCTGCGTATTCATCGCCGATAGCGACCATTGCGCCAGCGCCGATCTCCAGTTTCTTCATGTCCGGATCGCGCAGAGCCGTACCAGCCTTGAGGTCGTCGCCCCACACCCGCTGGAATTCGTCGGGCAAGAAGAACACGGGCAGCCAGCCGTCGGCTGACTTGGCGGTCTGCTTGACCGACAGCGGCATCAGCGACGCCCACCAGATCGGGACTTCGGAACGAACCGGATGGTTGATGAGCTTGAGCGGTTTGCCCAGGCCAGTGCCCTGGCCCTCAGGAAGCGGAATCTGCACCGTCTTGCCGTCGAAGACGACAGGCTCACGGCGCAAGGTCATCCGGGTCACATCGATGTATTCACTAATGCGCTTCATCGGCTTCTCGTACGGAACGCCGTGGAAACCTTCGATGACCTGAGGGCCGCTTGCGCCAAGGCCGAGGATGAACCGGCCGTTGCTCACATAGTCACAACCAGCGGCGGTCTGGGCGATAGCTGTGGCGGTGCGAGAGAAGACGTTGAGGATGCCGGTGCCGATTTCGACCCGCTCGGTGCGGGCGGCCAGGAAGCCGACCTGGCTGACCGCATCGATGCTGTACGCCTCGGCAACCCAGACGACGTCCAGACCGGCCTTTTCGTATTCGACGACCTGGTCGACCGTTGAATGGAAGTCGCCGACGTAGTTGATGCTCATGCCAAGTTTCATGGTCAGATCGTAGTGGGGTACCACAGGTCGACACCACAAGGCAGCTAGTCAATAACGTCATCGGCCCGTAGCGCTGCGAGCTCCTCGGTGGTGAAGAACTGGCCAAGCACCTCAGTGGTGTGTTGGTTGGCGAGGGGAGCGCCATGACGCACCCGAGTCGGGGTACGCGAGAACTTCGCAGCAGGCCCGGTGACCTCGACGGTGTTCCCATCCACCATCGTCACCGGCTGGAGCATGTCTCGTTCGCGCACGTGCTCGTCGGCGATCGCTGTCGCATAGTCGTTGACCGGTGCGGCCACCAGCCCAGCGCCGCTCATGGCGTCGAGGACCTGCTCCGATGGCCGAGCCGCACACCAGTCCGCAACTAGGGCATCAACTGCGTCGCGGTTCTCGACCCGTTCCAGATTGGTGGCGTGTCTGGGCGCATGAGCAAGATCCGGTCGTTCGATGAGCGCACACAACTTTTGCCAATGCGTGTCGAGCAGCAACCCGAGGTACACGTGTCGATTATCAGAACATCTGTAGCTGTTGGTCGGAGCGCACACGCCAATCTGATTGCCCCAGCGTTCGCCGGAGAGTCCCGCCGCGGCCATCGTCGGATAGGCATTGGACTGAAACAGGATCGAGTCGACCAGCGCAACATCGACGTGTTGTCCTTCGCTGGTTGCGTCACGGTGGCGCAGCGCCGCCAAAGCACCGAGAGCGGCGTGCATGCCGGCAAGGTCATCGGCCAGATACGTGGGCGCTTTCGTCGGCGGGCCATCCGGCGATCCGTTGAGCGACATCCAGCCGCTGAAGGCCAGTGCTGCCGGGTCGTAGCCAGGCGCTGCGGAACGAGGCCCGAATTGGCCGTAGCCGCTCACCGAGACGTAGACAATATCGGGTTTGACCCGCCGACAATCGGTGTAGCCGACACCCCAACCGCTGAGCGTGCCTGGCTTGAAGTTCTCGACCACCATGTCAGCGGATTGGACCAGCTTCAAGAATGCCTGCGCTCCTTCGTTGCGGCGCAGATCGATGCTGACCGATCGTTTGTTCCGATTGACCGTTTCCTCGGCCGGTGAACGCTGCGTTCCCGGGAAGAGCGGTGGCCACAAGTTGCCTACATCGCCCGGAGCGGTCACTCGGACCACGTCGGCACCGAAATCCGCCAAAAGGCAGCCCGCCATGGGGCCAGCCCACGCTGTCGTCAGGTCTATCACGCGCACCCCGTCGAGTGGACCGCTTAGGTCACGTCGGGCATCTCGATAGAACTCGTCCTTGTCCATGCACTGACCCTATTGCTGCTGCGAGGAGCGCAAGGAACTGAACTCGGCGTATTAGCCGTCGTCGGTGACCGACTCGGCGGTTTCGCTGTCGTCGGTGTCGGCTGGGGGTTCGCGGTCGATGCATTCGTCGAAGTTGCCATCGTTGTCGTTGTCGACGGCTTTAGTTCCGTCGGGGCATTCCTCGGCGCTGCAGTAATCGACTAGTCCATCATCGTCTTCGTCGACGGCGGTGGTGTCGGTAGGACAGATGACGTCGATGGGAACACACAGATCACCGAAACCGTCTTCATCGCTATCGACCAGGCCCTCGTCGTCGTCGCATTCTGGTGGTGGCTCCGTTGGGTTGCCGTCGCAGTCGCGACCCTCGCTCGGCTGGTAGGTGGCGCCAACGCTGTCGACTTCGACCCGGCCGTCGGCGAACGTTCGAGTCCGCTCGGTGCGAACCTTGGTGCACTCGTTGAACGGCTCGGTTGTCTGATCGGTCTGCACACCACTCACCGTGGCGGTGCCAAAGAGTTTCACCGTGATCGACGTTGGCGTGTATTCGGACCAGATCAGCACTGGGAACTCGGTCGAGTTCCGGAACTTCAGATCGACGTTTGGCCAGCTGACGGTCGCCTCGCGTCCATAGGGATACCGGTCGATATAGATGCTATGCGGCTGGTACTGCACGAAGTCGAGGCCACCGAAGAACGCTGCGTTGAACAACGTGGTGGCGAACTGGCTGACGCCTCCTCCGACGTCTTCGGCGAAGACGCCGTCGTAGATGACACCAGCAGGGACAAAACCATTGGAGGTGGTACGTTCGCCTACGTACCCATTGAGCGAGAAGGTAGCGCCCGGCTCGACGACTGCACCCCGCACTATGTCGGCCATCCGCTGGATGTTGATGACCCGGTCCTGGTCGGCGGGGTGTTCGGTGGTGAACTCACCAATCAATTCGGAGATGCCAAGGTCTGCGAGTGGTGTCAGGTCATCGACGATCAGATCGAGACCGATCGACGTAGTGCCTGCCAAGACCGCTTCGAGCACTTGTTCGCCGACTTCGACCTGGCAGCACATCACCGCATTAGCTCGAGGCAGGCGGATCTGGCTGCCTTCGACGGTGAGCGCCCGGGTGTCGATGTCGCCTTGGGCTATGCCAGCGGCGGCATTGATCCATCGGTACATGACCTCGGTGTTGAGTTCTGCTCGGGGTGAAGACCCTGCAAGATCGAGTTCGACCCAGCTGCGGAACTCATCGGGTCGAGCCTTGATCGAGATGCCGTTGACGATGAATTCGATGTCACGCGTCGTTGCGCCATTGATGCGGTCAACGAGCGACTGGATCTCGACATCGACCATTGCATCGGTGGTCGTTACTGCGTCGACGAAGATCTCTTGGCCTGGCTCACTGGGAAGTGAGGCACTGAGATCTCGAACGAGTTGCTGCACATCGAGGATGTTGCCAGGGGTCCCAGGCGCGAGTTCAAGTCGTCCATTGTTCAAGATCAACGTTGGTTCGCCCGGTTCGACACTGATGGTCTTGGACACCGCGGCCAGGCCGGCTTCGGCTGCGCCGGGGTCTAGTCGCAGAACCGCATCAACTTCGCGTTTGGAGAACAAGGCGCCAAGCCAGCTGAATGGCCGAAGCAGGCTGGTGCCTTCACGACCGGCGTTAAGTACTGCAGCGCTAGTCGCCCGTCGGTCGAGTGTCAGACCAAGCCGCTCAGCATCGATCTGGTAGGCAGCACCCGGTGTCTCGATATAGACCGGCGCAGTTTGTATGAACGAGTTGATGCGGTCGAATTCAGCGTCGAGTTGGTCTGACGTCATGCCGCCAACATCGACCTGGCCGAGAGCCACGCCGCGCAGTACACGATTGTCATGATTGCGAATATCGATGGTGGCGACCGCGTAGGTCGCGGCCAATAAAAGCAGCGGAAGTGCGGCGAGCAGGACTCGTCGTCGGGTCCAGCGCAAGTCGTTGCCCGAACCTGCTCCACCGGATGTCGATGACGAGTGCGCCAGATGCGTAGGACCCACGATGGGTAGATGGTAATTCGTGGCTGACCGCCGCTGGCGGCAGCGCAAGGATTGTGTTAGGCGGGGGGTTGGCCGAGGGCGGCAACTTCGGCATCGAGGTCGGTCAAGAGTTCGGTCATGGCGATCTCGATCAGCTGGGTGTTTTCGAGGTCGTCGGCGCCATGCAGTTCGATCGGGTCACCAAAAACCATGGTGACTATCGGGCGGTTACGGACACGAATCTTTGGCCATTTGCCGCGAGGCCAGGCCAGGCCGCTGCGGTGGAAGGTGATCGGGCGCACAACCGCTCCGGACTCGCGTGCCAGTTGAGCAACCCCGGCCCGAAACGGGCCAACCTGTGGGTTGCGTCTTTCTGGTTTGGTCAAACGTCCCTCGGGCATGATGCCCACAAGCTCACGTCGTTCAAGAGCAGCTCGAACTTCGGCGAACGCCTCTTCCTTGTTGTCGCTACTGAGTGGGATGCAACCGATGCGGCGCAGCCATCGACCAGCAAGCTTGTTGTCGAAGTAACGAGCTTGCACCAGTAGACGACAGCCAACGTTTGCCTGGTAACAGAACGCCGCAGCCATGAATACGTCGAGCAAACTTTGGTGGTTGCCAGCGGCGATCGTTGGTCGATCAGGGTCAACTTCGATGTGATTCTGGATCCGGACAACAGCGACGGCCTTCATCAGGAAGGTCAGCAGCTTGCCGTCTTTCTGTATCTCTGTTTGGGCGGCGATTCGTGTTGGTTGCATCCGGACTAGACGGTAGCTGGTGCGACCATGCCCCTCGTCAAATCGGACCAGGAATGGTTCCCCGATGTTGCCGATTCGCTCGGTTAGGGTTTCCGCAATGCGACTCGTCATTGCCCGCTGCACCGTCGACTACGACGGCCGGCTCACCGCCCATCTTCCCGAGGCTGTGCGGCTGATTATGGTCAAGGCCGACGGTTGCGTGGCGATCCATGCCGACGGAGGCGCTTACAAGCCACTCAACTGGATGAATGCCCCCAACCGGCTCACGTTCGATGACGAAGGTTGGACGGTTACGAGTCCCAAGGGCGAGACATTGCGGATCACAATGCACGAGACCCTGTCGGACACCGCTATCGAAATGGGAATTGACCCTGGCCTCCAGAAGGATGGCGTCGAGTCCCATCTCCAGGAACTGCTCGCAGCAGCACCCGAGACAATGGGCGACGGCATGCGACTGGTACGCCGCGAATATCCGACCGATATCGGTCCCGTCGACCTTCTACTCAAAGACGCTGATGGCGGCACGATCGCTGTCGAGATCAAGCGACGAGGCGAAATCGACGGCGTGGAACAGCTCACCCGTTACCTCGAGTTCTTGAACCGCGACCCGCAGCTTCGCCCGGTCCGCGGCATGTTTGTGGCGCAAGAGATCAAACCCCAGGCCAAAGTGCTGGCCACAGATCGCTCTATCGAATGGCAAGTTGTCGACTACGACGAACTCCGGGGCATCGAACCCAAAGAACCCCGCCTCTTCTAGGACTGCTCACGACGTTTGGTCGGGCCAGTGCGCTTGAACGGGCTGTCCGGGATTGAGTATGGGTACGGAATAGGAATCGGCCCTGACACGACAGGAGCGTTCGTCGGCCGGGTGAAGAAGTAGCGCATGGACCCAGTATCACGGTGGCAGCACCCTCGATGTGTTGTCGAGGCGACACGTCGAGGGTGACCTCGGCTACAGCATGAACAAAACGCCGTCGGCCGCCATCACCCGGCAAGTACTTGTGCCTTTTGCCCCTACGCAAGCGCTGGCCGTACCGCCAGCATTGGTACGTGAGATACCCGGCTGACGCTCCACCTCCACCGACGCCAAAACCTGAATCAAAGTCGAAGTTCAACAACCGTCAAGTCTTCGTTGTTGGTGCCTGGGTGTTGTTGTCGTTGCTGTTCTGGCAGGTCGCCTTTGGGCAAGCACCAACGAACGAGGAGATTCCCTACTTCGAGTTCTTGCGTTCGGTCGATGAAGGCCTTGTCAGCACAGCAGAGATCCAACCCGATGGCGAGACACTGGTCGAACTCACCGACGGCACGTTGTACGAGACCCGCATTCCCGTCGCTCTGACTGGCGACTCGCTCCTCAGTCGACTCGAGGCAGCCGATATCGAGGTGGTCGCGATCGATCAACAGACCTCGATCGGCAGCACGCTCGTGACATGGCTGTTTATGCTGTTGCCAGTCCTGTTGATCGTCGGCGTGTTCGTCTATATGGGCAGACGCGCAACTAGCGGCCTATCGGGCGCAATGGGCATGGGCCGATCTCGGGCCAAGGTGTTCGATTCGGATCGGCCAACGACCACGTTCGCCGATGTCGCCGGTTACGAGTCGGTCAAGGAGGAGATCCGTGAAATCGCGGACTTCTTACGAGAGCCCGATCGGTATCGCAGCGCCGGAGCAATCGCTCCCAGGGGTGTGCTGATGACGGGGCCACCAGGAACCGGAAAGACGTTGATGGCCCGCGCCGTAGCTGGCGAAGTCGGTGTGCCGTTCTTCTCCGTGACTGGATCGAGTTTCGTGGAAATGTTCGTCGGAGTAGGCGCTTCGCGTGTGCGGGACTTGTTCGAGGAGGCCCGAAAGCAGGCGCCGGCGATCATCTTCGTTGACGAGATCGACGCGATCGGGCAACGTCGCAGTGGTGGCGCCGTCCTCGCAAACGATGAACGTGAGCAGACGCTGAACCAGCTGCTCGCGGAGATGGACGGATTCGAGCCGACAACAGGTGTCATCGTCTTGGCGGCCACGAACCGGGCAGAGATCCTCGATCCGGCTCTGTTGCGTCCCGGCCGCTTCGACCGTCAGGTAGTCATCCCTTTGCCGAATCAAGCTGAACGACAAGCAATCCTGGCAGTGCACGTGCGAGGTAAGTCTCTCGCCAATCAAGACCATCTCGAAACCTTGTCTCGGCAAACTCCTGGTTTCAGCGGTGCTGATTTGGCCAACCTGGTGAACGAAGCTGCCATTCGAGCGGCACGCGATGGCCGCCACATCATCGAAGTCGATGACTTCACTGCGGCCTATGACCGGATACTCCTCGGCCATCGTGATCGTTCGGGTGTCTTGCTACCGGAGGAACGACGAGCAGTCGCCGCTCATGAAGCGGGCCACGCTGTTGTTGCCGCGGTCAGCGAGGCCGCCGATCCGGTTCATCGAGTCACGATTCTGCCTGCCGGCGAGTCGCTGGGGAACACTCAGCAGCTTCCTGAGCACGAGCGACATCTCTACAGCGAGCAGTATCTGTACGACACACTGGCAGTCCAACTCGGTGGGCGCGCTGCCGAGTTGTTGGTGTTTGATCGGGCTTCGACCGGAGCGGCAAATGATCTGGCGGTTGCCACGTCTCTCGCTACCAAGATGGTTAAGGAATACGGGTTATCCAAGAAACTCGGGCCGGTGAGTTACCCCGGTTCGGGGCCGGTCTATCTAACTAGTGGGCCTGACAGTTCCATGCGGTTCTCCGAAGACACTCAGCGCATCATCGATCGCGAAGTGGGCCGGATCGTGAGCGAGGCGCTCGAGGCAGCGCTGCGGTTGTTGCAGCAGCATCGACGGGTACTTGACCAACTCACCGAGATGTTGTTGCACGACGAGACTGTTGAAGGGCACGTCATCTACGAACTCCTCGGCGAGGCCGTGCCGCCACCACGACCCCAGGTATTACAAGACCACATCGAGGCGAGCGAACTGCAAACAGCACGAGACGGACGCTAATTCGACCATGTCGTCCCGTGGGTCAGCGTCTAACGCCGGCCCGGCCGATTGCTGCTGTGTGGGCCCGAGCTTCGACGGCATCTTCGAGCGGACGCAGGGCGACATCTTGGCCGTAGCGGTGCTCGAGAGCCCAACCGAGCAGCAGGTCGGCAAGCCAGGGGTTCTTTGGCAGCAGTGGCCCGTGCAGATAGGTGCCGATCACGTGGTTCAAGACCGCTCCTTCGTTGCCGCTTTCGCCGTCGTTGCCGTGACCACTCACCACTCGGCCGAGTGGCACACAACTGGCGCCTAGACGAGTGCGGCCGGCATGGTTTTCGTAGCCGACGACTCGTTGGGTCGTGCCTTCGATGGTCGCATCGATCACGAGATCACCAATGAGACGAGTAGCACCGGCTTCGGTGACAAGATCCAGGATGCCAAGCCCAGGAAGGCTGGTGCCGTCGGCGGTCACGTACTGGTGTCCTGCGAGCTGAATACCTCCACATACATAAAGTTGAGCGGCCCCAGCATCGGCGGCAGCCTGCAACGTGGCAGCGTTAGCTGCCAGATCTTTGGCCACCAGATTCTGGTCACGATCCTGACCGCCGCCCAAGTAGTACAAGTCATGTTGGCCAGGATCGACGATGTCGCCTAGCCCGATCTCGGTAATCTCCAGCGCGATATCTCGCCACGCGAGCCTTTGGCGGAATACGGCGATATTGCCGCGATCAGCATAGATATTCATCATCTCGGGATAGAGATGGCACAGACGCACGGTGTAGGCGGCGTTCATTCGTCGCTCCAGTAGGCGGCGGTGTAACCACGTTGGGTCAGCACCCGGCGCAGGTCGATCATGGCGGTATAGGTCGGCAGCGCATGCAACGTCTGCCCAGGCAATGTGTCGTTCAACGCGATGTCGAGCGCATTGGAGGGATCTGGAGCGACCTTGATCTTGTCCATATCGAAACCGCCGTACTGGAACCGGAGTGCAAGATCCCACGCCCGATCACCGCCGAGCGTGAGTGAGGCCAGTCGGGGTCGCAGCGGTTCCCAGTCGACGTCCCAGATCCAGCTGACGTCCTGGCCATCGGCCGTGCGGTCATTCAGGAGCACCAGCACATGTAGCTCGCCTGGGCTGTTCAGCAGGGTGCGTACGTTTTGGTTTACCCCGGTCGGGTTCTTGGCCAGCAGCAGCTGTATCCGTTTGTCGTCGATGCTGATGATTTCGCCCCGACCAAACGCTGGTTTGGTCTCGGCAATCACCCGGGCCACCGCATCGACATCTTGGGGCCGTTGGGTGCGAGCGGCAATAGCCCATGACGCAGCAAAGGCGGCCACGATGTTGTACGAATTGTGCAGACCAGGAAGTGGTGAATCGATGGTCATGGTGATGGGTGGCCCGGCGTTTGTGGGGTACCGCACGGTGATGTGCTGGCCGGAAGGCGTCAATGCGATCTGGGTTGCGCTGATGGTCGGCGAAGGCCGAGTGGCATCGCAGTTTGGACAATGCCAGTGTCCGAGATGGCCGACCAAGACAACGGTGTGCTCAAGCGGGGCGCCGCAGTTGCGACACATCGTTGCGTCGGCCGCATGGGCGAGGTGGGCAACGGCGTGGCTGGTGTCGTCGACGCCGAACCACACGACATTGTCTCGGTCCCGGCCGAGCGCAGCAATGTTGGGGTCGTCGGCATTCAGCACGAGCATCGGAGGTTCGTGCTGGGCGGCGAGGTCATCGAGCAGGTCGCGCCATTTGTCGACGAGGGTTTCGAGTTCGCCGTACCGATCGAGTTGATCGCGGAACAGGTTCATGAGCACCACGACCTGGGGTTGGGTCGAGGCAGCGACCGAGGTAAGGGCGGCCTCGTCGACTTCGAACAAGCCTACTTCAGCACCGTTTGCGCCTTTGAGCAGCGCAGCGGCGATACCTCGCTCGAGGTTGGAGCCCTCGGTGTTGGTCACCACGTGATAACCAGCAACCCGGGTGGCCGCAGCGAGCAGTCGGGTTGTGGTTGTTTTTCCGTTGGTAGCGGAAACCAGGATGCTGCCGTGGTGGAGATCTGCTGCATACTCAGCGAGGGCGTGTGGGCGTAATTTGAGCAGCACCACACCGGGAAGTGTCGTGCCGCCGCCTCGGCCCAGCCGTCTGCTGAGCCAACCCGAGGCATTCGCTATGAAGCCAGCCAGTCGTCTCACAGTCGTGAGGGTAGGTTGTCTGGCTGCCGCTGCGGGCTAGGCGGGGTAAACGCCCTAGTCCACTGTCTCATGCCAGGCGGGCACGTTATGGCCACTGCGACGTCAGCGGGTGAGTGGCTTGTACTTAAGGCGGGTTGGCTGATCCGCAGCAGAACCCAGTTCTTTTCGGCGGAAGGCCTCGTAGTCACTGAAGTTGCCTTCGAACCAACGAACCTGTGAGTCACCCTCGAATGCCAGCGTGTGGGTCGCAATACGATCCAGGAACCAGCGGTCGTGGCTGATGATCACGGCACAACCCGCGTACATCTCGAGAGCATTCTCGAGCGAGCGCAAGGTTTCGATATCGAGGTCATTGGTTGGCTCATCGAGGAGCAACACGTTGGCTCCGCTACGCAGCACCTTGGCCAGATGAACGCGGTTACGTTCGCCGCCAGAGAGTTGACCGACAAGCTTTTGCTGGTCGGGACCCTTGAAGTTGAACGAGGCAACATAGGCACGAGCATTGATCTGACGTCCGCCGAGTTCGATGACGTCTTGGCCATCACAAATCTCGGCGTAGACAGTTCGGTCAGCATCGAGCGCATCACGGCTCTGATCCACATAACCGAGCTGCACGGTTTCGCCTACCCGCAGTGAGCCCTCGTCGGTCGACTCGGTGCCAGTGATCATGCGGAACAACGTGGTCTTACCAGCACCGTTTGCGCCGATGATGCCGACGATGCCAGCGGGCGGAAGCGTGAAGGTCAGGTCATCGATCAGGAGCTTGTCGCCAAAACCCTTGCTGAGGTCTTTGGCTTCGATCACGATGTCGCCGAGCCGCTTGTTGGCCGGGATCTCGATCTCGAGCTTTTCATCGCGCAGTGTTTGTTCTTTAGCCTCTTTGACGAGTTTGTCGTAGTTAGCGAGGCGGGCCTTGCCCTTTGACTGGCGAGCTTTTGGCGCCATACGGATCCACTCAAGCTCGGTCTTCAAGCTCTTCTTGCGAGATACGTTGCGGCGTTCGTCGAGCGCCATACGGGCTTCTTTGGCTTCGAGCCATGCGCTGTAGTTGCCTTCGAACGGGATGCCCTTGCCGTAGTCCAGTTCGAGAATCCAGCCGGCCACATTGTCAAGGAAGTAGCGATCGTGTGTTACCGCAATGACGGTGCCGGCATAGTCGGCCAGATGGCGTTCAAGCCAGGCGACTGATTCGGCGTCGAGGTGGTTCGTAGGCTCATCGAGCAGCAACAGGTCAGGCTTGGAGAGCAGCAGGCGAGCCAGCGCAACACGGCGCTTTTCCCCGCCAGAGAGCGTGGTTACCTCGGCCTCGGCCGGAGGTGTACGCAACGCGTCCATGGCGATCTCGATAGTGCGCTTGACATCCCAACCTTCCTTGGCGTCGAGCTCTTTTTCGATGGCAGCCTGCCGGGTGCCGAGCTTGTCGTAGTCCGCCTCGGGATCAGCCCAGCCAGCAAGTACCTCGTCATACTGCTTTAGTAGCTCGGCGACATCGCCGATGCCATCGAGGATGTTGTCGTAGACGTTCTTGGTTTCGTCGAGTTGGGGCTCTTGCATGAGCATGCCAACCGTGTTGCCCGGCGTGAGTCGAAGTTCGCCGTTGAAGTCGGTATCGATGCCGGCCATGATCTTGAGCAGCGTCGACTTGCCAGCGCCGTTGGGGCCGAGCACGCCGATCTTGGCGCCGTGCATGAAAGACAGTGTGATGTCTTTGATGAGATCCCGATCGGGTGGAATGAACTTCCCGATCTTGTGCATTGTCATGATGTAATCAGCCATCGCCAGAAAGCCTAGGCCGTTGATTCGGCGTGGCGACCCACTTCATCGCAACTGGTGCACCAGGCGAACGTCGCGGACCGAACACGCGGTTGATGCTCTGGCTAGGGCCTGGCTTCGGTGGGCAATAGGGTTACCGGGTGATTAAAGCCGTGCTGTTTGATTTTGGTGGCGTAATAACCACCAGCCCGTTTGACAATTTCGCCTTGCTCGAAAAACGACGAGGGGTGCCTGCCGACACGATTCGTGCGATCAACTCGACGAACCCGGACACCAATGCCTGGGCCCAATACGAACGCAACGATGTCGATGTTGCTGGTTTCTGTGAGCTGTTCGAATCCGAGGCTGCTGCACTCGGTTTCGCCATTCCTGGTCAGGAGGTCCTCGATTGTCTGAAGACCGAGATCCGACCGTTCATGATCGATGCCGTTCGTAAGATTCGTGATCAATACCGAACAGCAATGCTCACAAACAACTTCAGCGCAGGTGACGACCCCGGTAGCGGCTCACATGGAGAGGCCAAAAAGCTCTTCGAAGTGATCATCGAATCGTCGAAGGCCGGTGTACGCAAACCAACGCCGCGGTTCTATGAGCTTGCCTGCGAAGCACTCGACGTCGAACCAGCTGCATGTGTCTTCCTCGACGATTTGGGTATCAACCTCAAACCAGCACGAGCGATGGGGATGACCACCATCAAGGTCGTCGACCCTCATGTAGCGCTCGCAGAACTCAGCCACATCCTTGACCTCGATCTCGGCGCCTCGTAGCCAGAGCGGCGCCTACTCTTTTCCTGCGAAACGTTTGGCGATGACCTCGCGACGTTCCTGGAGTTCACGGTAGGTGAATTCGTCGGTTGCAGGATCGACGCCGAACTGGCCTTTCATCGCGGTGAGGTCGACCTTGAAGTCGTCGGTCTTGATGCCGATGTCGGCGGCCAGCTGATTGCCGTGGGTTTTCACGAACCACATGGCGATGTGTTGGACCTCGGCGAAGATGTCAAGGTCGGGTGTGAGTGTTGAGATCGCACCTTCGAGGAAGACCATGTTCTTGGCAAACAACATGAGCTCCCGAGGCATGCGGGCTCCGTAACCAAGCATGGCTTTGACGAGCCGGTTGACCTCGTTGACAAGTTCGGCCTGATCGAGCTGCATCGGGTCGATGCCAGAGCCGTCGAGTCCAAGTTCGACGATCACATTGGCGATGTCGACATCGTGGGGCAAGGCTCCCAGGTCACGTATCGCCTCGACCTGACCAGTCACATTGCTACTCATCGACGCCATCATGAGTTTCAGGAAGGCCACTCGTTTGGGTTCGGTCAGCCGGCCGACGATGCCATAGTCGAGGAGCGCAGTCTTGCCATCGGGGCGGACGAAGAGATTGCCGCCGTGCAAGTCACCGTGGAAGATGCCGTTGACCATGGCTCCTTCGAGGAAACCCACCATGCCGGTGCGAACGATCTCGTGGGGATCGATGTTTTCGGCTTTCAGCCGCTCGAGATCATCGAACTGGAAGCCGTCGAGCCGCTCCATAACCAATACCCGTTTGGTCACAAGCGACGGGTGCGGCCGGGGGACCACGTAGCCGTCTTGCCCAAGTGACTTCAATGATCGGGCAACATCGAGCATGTTGCCGGCTTCGAGCCGGAAGTCGAGTTCTTCGACGATGGACTGGGCGAAGACCTCGACCAGAGCCGGTGGGTTGGCGAGCGCTGACACAGGAATGCGGCCAACGAGAAACGGTGCCAACCAGGCTGACGCAGCGATGTCGGCATGGACGAACTCGCCGATGGCTGGGCGCTGGACTTTGACAACGACCTCGGTGGGTTCGCCGTTGATCTTGATCTCGGCCCGGTGGACCTGGGCGATGCTGGCCGCAGCCAGCGGTTCGCGATCGAAGCTATAGAAAACTTCGTGCAGTTTGCACCCAAGGTCTTCTTCGACGATCTGTTTCACGACGGAGAACGGTTCGGCGGGAACTTGGTCTCGACACTTGCGGAACTCGGCCACGAGTTCCTTGGGGAACACGCCTTCACCCGACGAAATGATCTGGGCCAGCTTGATGAAGGTAGATCCAAGGCTTTCTGATGCCAACCGCAGTCGCAGCGAAAGTTCAGCCTTGGATTGACTGGCGTCGAGTCCACGAAGTTTGGCGAACTTCCACCTGCCGATAGCCCAGCCGAAACGACCCAGGATTGAGATCACGCGCCTGCCAGGAGGCAGCAGTCGTTTGCGGATGAGCTTGGGAACTTCGGCTCGGATGTCTTCACGCTGGCTGTCGAGATTCGACAACCAGGTGATCGAGTCGAGGTTTAGACTCCACGGGCCGACTTCGGTGAAGGCGCCAAAGTCAGTGTCAAGTTGGGCTTGTGAATCTGGGGAAGATGGTGAAGATGTGGTCACGTGTCATCGCTACGAGTGGGGGCCTTTAACGATGCCATGAATCCAGCCACCATCAGGGGTCAGACACAATGGATTCTCGTCACACCTCGTGCTGGAACTCCAAAGACACACAAGGCAAGGCGTAGTACCCACAACGCTGAGCGTGCGCGGACCGTC
>DNHM01000282.1 GCA_003485885.1 Acidimicrobiaceae bacterium | reverse complement strand
CCGCCATCGAGATCGATGGCGATGTCGATGGCGGTTTCTTTAGTCGTACGCGAACGTTCAGCGGTGCGAGTCATCACCATAAGTATGGCCGCTGCTGCGTCGAAAGAGCTGCACGTAGATGTTGCTTCCTCTGCGGCCGGTTTACAAGACGATGTCGGCCAACGCTGCGAGGAAGGCACGGTTTTCGTCGCTGGTTCCCACGGTGATCCGCAGGCAGCCATCAAGGCGAGGCCAACTTGCGCAGTTGCGCACAAGAACGCTTCGGTCGACGAGTTGTTGCCACACCTCGTTACCAGAATTGTTCGACGGCCGAAACAGCACAAAGTTTGACTGCGACGGCCAGAACTCGATACCGAGATCTGCCAGGCCCGCTTGGATCGCACCCCGTTGTTCGACCATACGAGCAACACGAGCGTTCATCTCGTCTTCGAAGTCGAGTGCTGCGCTGCCAGCAGCTTGCGACACAGCGTCGAGGTGATACGGGAGGATCGCAGTGTTCAGCCGTTCGATAATCCACTTTGGGGCAATCAGATAGCCCAAACGGGCTGCTGCCATCGCCCAGGTCTTGGAGAACGTTCGGGTCACGATCATTGCCGTGTCCTCGTCAAACAGCTCGAGCGCTGACCAGTCGGAAAATTGGGCGTAGGCCTCATCGACAACAAGTAGCCCGAAGTCACAGACCGTATCGAGAACCCGCTGCACCAGCTCGGGCGGTTCAACGATGCCCGTCGGATTATTCGGCGAACACAAGAACGTTGCGATTGGTCTGGTTTCCCCAAGTGTCGTGATTGCGTGATCGGCATCGATGGTGAAGTCGTCTTGCCGCTCAATCTCGATCACGCCGGTACCCGTGACCCGGGCGATCTGACCGTGCATGGCATAGGTCGGCTCAAACGTCAGGATCGACCGTCCGGGCCCACCCCAGGCCAGCATGATCGTCTGCAGGACCTCGTTGGACCCGTTGGCGACAAAGATGTTGTCGGGCGTAATACCAGGATGGTCAGCGACATGGTGGGCCGCGAGTTTGGTGCGGAGCTCCGTTACGCCACGGTCGGGGTATCGATTCCATTCGAGTGCTGCGACCCGGTCGACCACTGCTTGCTGGAAACCCAGCGGTGGCGGCTCGGGGCTCTCGTTGGTGTTCAGGCGATGTTCAACATCAAGTTGCGGCGAGTGGTACCCGGGTAGTTCGGCCAGGTCATCTCGTACAGGTGGCCGAAAGCTCATGCGCTCGCTCGCCCGGTGGGTTCGTTGTCAAGATCGGCCAGACGAAGTCGCACCGACTCCGCGTGGGCATCAAGTCCTTCGGCCATGGCTAACACCTCGACGTGCGGCCCGGCCCATTGCAGCGCCTCGTTGGTGACCGACACGATATGCACATCCTTGGTGAAGTCTTCGAGTCCGAGTGCACCGCCAAATCGTGCCGTGCCATTCGTTGGGAGCACGTGCGACGGTCCCGCTATGTAGTCGCCCAGCGATGCGGGTGCTATCTCTCCGAGAAACACCGCGCCTGCATGGCGAACCCCGGTCACGATCGATGCGGCATCGGAGGTCATCAACTGGAGATGTTCAGGGGCGATGACGTTCGCGACGTCGATGGCCTGGCTGCCATCACGCACGAGGGCAACATGGCCGCCCACAGCGAGCGTCGCTTCGATGTCTTCCCTCCGAGGAGCAACGGCGAGCAAGTCCCGCATAGCAGCTTCGACGGCGTCGACTGCGGCCTCGTCGTAGGCGATGAGCCAGGACAAGCCATCGGGGCCGTGTTCAGCCTGGACCATGAGGTCGATGGCGACATATCTGGGGTCGGCGGTGCCGTCGGTCACCACACAGATCTCGGACGGCCCCGCGAACGCCGACGGCACGCCGACGATGCCAGAGACCTCACGTTTCGCTAGGGCCACAAAGACATTGCCCGGGCCGACAATCACATCGACCGGGTCGATGGTTTCGGTGCCGTACGCCATTGCAGCAATCGCTTGTGCACCACCACAGGCATAGACGGTGTCGACTTCGGCGATCGACGCTGCCGCCAACGTGACGTCGATGACCTTGCCGTCCCCCTTGGGCGGCACACAGACCACCACCTCACGCACCCCAGCAGCTCGGGCTATCACGGCGGTCATCAAGACGGTCGAGGGATACCAAGCGCGGCCGCCGGGCACATAACAACCTGCACGGTCCACCGGTTGGCGGTTCTGGGTAATCGTCATGCCCTTATGCTGATAGGAGTGGGCTGGATCGATCTGCGAAACATGGAACGCTTTGATCGATGCCGCCGCTTCTCGCAGTGATTCGATAATTGCCGGATCAACCCGTTCTACGGCTGCGGCGAGGTCTTCTGGCCCCAGTTTCAGTGGCTTGGCTGCCGCCCCATCGAAGCGTGCGCCGAGTTCGTTGATTGCGTCGTCGCCGCGGTGTCGGACGTCAGCGATGATGTCTCGGACAATGTCCAGTGGCGCATCGGCATCGTCCATAGGACGAGGCAGAGCCGCCGCGTAGTCACCGTCGATCGAGCGAAGGTCATGGCGTGTAAGCACCGCCAAAACCTATCTGTCGAACCCCTGCACGGCGCGGCGAATTCTTCGTTGGGCATTCCTGAGTGACCGTTCGACCTCGTAGAGGTCNNCCCGCCATCGATCAGCGACCTCGACAACGCGCGTCTGCATGTCGGCCAAGACCGTCGTTATCGAGGACAACTCTGCCGCATCGTTACTTGCATTCGGCTGCTCTGAAGTCACACGTCAGGTTGTATCAGAATCCCTGGGTAAACCGGTCCGACCAAATTCGGCACACGACAACACCGGTCCTACATGGCAGCAACCACACCACGAACACAGCAGGAGAAAAGAACAGTGGACGCCTCCCGAAGGAGACGCCCACTTGGCGACACAGGGCGGCGGATCCCTGATCTAGTCACCATTGTGGTCGG
>DNHM01000252.1:1566-3001 GCA_003485885.1 Acidimicrobiaceae bacterium | reverse complement strand
CCTGGGTTCCCGTTTGCCGGAGGCTGGACCGATTTCGGCGACACGATCGTGGTCGCTGGTGAACCCGAGGGTGCTGCTGGCTGGTACCCGGTCAACGCTCACCCCACAGACAAGGCGACCTACCGCATCGAAGTTACCGCCCGCACCGGCCTAGTAGTGGCCGCCAACGGCACCCAGACGCAGGTTGTCGACAACGGCGACACGCAGACATGGGTCTATGAGAGCGTGAACCCTCAGGCCCACTATCTGACGACGGTCGCCATTGGTGACTTCGAACGCCACGATGGCGCACCCAGCGCCAGCGGTGTCCCGGTTCGCCACTACTTCCATGACTCGGTGTTTGACCAAGGTGTTGCCACGATGGAACGCACCGGCCAGATGATCGATGTGTTCGAAGCCGTCTTTGGGCCGTACCCGTTCGAGAACTATGGCGCCGTGGTCGTCGACGCTGACCTCGGATTCGCGCTCGAGACACAGACGTTGTCTGTTTTTGGTCGAGACCTCGTCGACTCGTTCGCCAGCCGAGAAGACATCGTGGCCCACGAACTTGCTCACCAATGGTTTGGCAATCACGTGAGCCTGGGCCAGTGGTCCGACATCTGGCTAAACGAAGGTTTCGCAAGCTACGGCGAATACCTGTGGATGGAAGCAAGTGAGCCCGGGTACGACATCGATCGAGAAGTTCGCAGTGACTACGACGACCTGAGTTTCCTTCTCAACACGCCTCCTGGTGAGCCACCGCCAAGCGACCTCTTCAATGCGTCGGTCTACCTTCGCGGAGGGTTCACGTTGCATGCCTTGCGCACCACCATTGGCGACGACGCCTTTTTCCAACTGCTCGCTACCTACGTGGCCGAATACGGCGGTGCCAGCGCGGTGACACGCGACTTCACCTCGCTCGCAGAAGACATTAGTGGCCAGGACCTCGACGCCTTTTTCCAGGCATGGTTGTTCGATACCAACGTACCGGAGCTCCCTCGTTAACCCAGTAGCGTGACGCCTCGTGGCCGTCGTTCTCGCACTCATCACCTCGGTGCTCTGGGGTACAGGCGACTTCTTTGGCGGGCTGGCTACGCGGCGCGACCCGGTCACCAGGGTCATGTTGTGGGCCCATGGTGTAGGGCTGGTTGCGATAGCGATCGCCGCGCCGTTTCTTTCGGACTCATTCATCTTTCGCGACCTTGTCCTGGGAGCGCTGGCCGGACTTGTTGGACTCGCTGGTCTGCTGCTGCTCTACCAGGGGCTCTCACGGGGACCAATGGCCGTCGTCGCTCCGCTCTCCGCCCTGACCGCAGCGTTAGTGCCGGTCCTCTGGGGCCTACAGTCCGGCAACACACTTTCACCAACAACATTCTTCGGCCTGGTTGTTGGACTCGCCGCAGTTGTCGCCATCAGCTGGGAAGGCAATCTGGCAGCAGTTAGTCGCACGGTTACC
>DNHM01000252.1:0-1442 GCA_003485885.1 Acidimicrobiaceae bacterium | reverse complement strand
TGGCCCATCGTGTCAGGTCGGGTCGTGACCACAGCACTACTGCTGGGACTCGCGCTCGTTCAGCGCAAACCGCTTACACCTGGCCCATCGCTCGGCTTTGCCGTGATCGCAGGTCTCGGTGACACGCTTGCCAACATGACGTTGCTCATTGCCACGTCCGAAGCTGTTGGTTCGAGTGAGCTCAGTGTGGTCGCTGTGGTCTCAGCCTTCTTCCCTGCGGCCACGGTGTTGTGGGCTCGATTCACGTTGCATGAACCTTTGGGGCCGGTCCGGCTGTGCGGTCTGGCGCTGGGGTTAGCCGCTGTCGCTCTTATGACGCTCGGCTAGGCGCCGTTTCATGCCGACCGGCCATCAGTTACTCGCAGCGCTTGCGAAGTTATCGAAGAGCGCCGACACTCCTTCGGCACCAATATTGCCGCCTGCGCGTGCCACGACAACTCCTGAAGCATCGATCGCCACAAAGGATGGGAAGCCGGAGAAACCCATGCCGTTGAGCAACGTGGCGCTGGCATTGTCGATGAGAACCGGAGAATTGAAACCGACTTCGTTGAACCAAGCGCTCGGTGGATAGTTACCGCGACCCTCGTCGACAGCGGTGGAAACCGCGATGAACTCGGTGTTTGGTGGCAACGGAGTTTCCGAGAGCCACTCGGTGATCTCGGGGAGTTCGGCTTGGCAATGAGGGCACCAGTGCGCAAAGAAACCGATGACGCGAGCACGACCCGGAGCGAGTGTTATTGGGCTACCGGTAGCCAGACTTAATGCGGTGATCTCTGGAACGAGTGTGCCCACGGCTGCATCGGTATCGCCGTCGCCAGAATCAACAGGTGCCAGCGGGTCACCGACCAATGTGACCGCACCGACCTCGGGAATCCCCGCACCGCCGAACGCTATGGCAGGCGCTTCGACCGCCTGGACAGCACCCTCGGGTGCGGTTGCGGCGCCTACTGGACTTTTTGCCGTGTCATCACCGCTGGTGAGACCGAGCACGATCAGCGCAAGAACACCGAGAAACAGGATCAAACCTGCCACCAGTGCAAGCGGCGAGCGAAACCACTCGCCTCCGCCGTCGGCTTGTTTGGATCGGGCGGCATCGAGTCGAGACTGTTCCGTCATACCCCGTAGTCTGGCCGACGTTCGAGTGCTTCGGGCGGCACCGACTCGACAATGCCAAAGTGTTCGAACAACACATCGTTCCAGTCATCAGGATCCACTGATTGCTCGGAGATATCGTTGCCCCGGCAAGTCTTCAGTCGGTCCCTGGTGAGGATGATTCTCGTGCCCTGGTCATCGAGCAGTCGAGTCGCAAACGGTGAGGTACTCCAATGCAGAGCAGGGTCTGACTGAAGCCTCATCGAAACCGGTTCGAAGTCTCGTGGCTGGTGATTCACCCGTTTGAATCGATAACGCGCTTCCGGCACGCCATCGACGAGTTGCGCCAA
>DNHM01000214.1 GCA_003485885.1 Acidimicrobiaceae bacterium | reverse complement strand
CGACGCTGGTGAGACACTCAAGGCAGATCCATCGGTTCGTGCGGTGGTGTTATCAGGCGAAGGCCGGGCATTCTGTGCTGGCCTTGATTTCGGCAGCTTCAGCCAGATGGCCGAAAGCGAGTCTTCTTCCAACAGCGAGTCTTCTTCCACCAGCGAACTAGCTGATCCTCTCGAAGGCCGTATCACGCACAAAGGTCAGCAAGCGGCGTATGCCTGGACCGAGATGCCCGCACCGGTGATTTGTGCCGTGACCGGGGTTGCACTCGGTGGAGGGTTCCAGATCGCTATGGGCGCCGATATCCGCCTTATCGCACCCAACGCTCGCATGTCGGTGCTGGAGATCCGGTGGGGCCTCATCCCCGACATGACCGGCACACAAACACTCATCCAGCACGTTGGCCTCGACGTCGCCAAAGAACTCACCTTCAGTGGCCGCATGGTCGAAGGCCAAGAATGTGTCGATCTGGGTTTGGCAACCCGAGTAGCCGATGACCCGTACGCCGAGGCGTTGGCGATGGCACATGAGATCGCGGCCAAGAGCCCCCATGCGATTCGAGCCGCGAAACGACTTATGAACAACGCGGGAAGTCTCAGCACTGCCGCCCGTTTCGAGGCTGAACGCCAAGAAATCGGCGCACTGATCGGCTCGCCCAACCAGGCCGAATCGGTAAAGGCGTTCTTCGAGAAGCGGGACCCGGTGTTCGCTGACCCTCAGCAGTAACCTCATTGGCATGAGCCATGTGGTGAGCATCACCTACTGCTTTCGTTGAACTCTTCGCCGAGCTCGTCGGCCCCGGCGTACAAAAATCCGGAACCTAATCACAGCCGTCCCTGCATCACAGCCGTCCCTGCGTTCCCGCTGGTGTTCGATCCCATCACGAAATAACCTTGAGGCTCCGATGCCGAAGCCACGCTCCCTCAGCCCTGAACAAGCCAGACGCATTGCCCTGCACGCCCAGGGGTTTGGTGCCAAGGACCGTTCTACACCGGTGAACCGGGGCCACCTCCGAAGGCTCGTGCGGCGCCTGCACATACTTCAGCTGGACTCGGTACCGGTCATCATCCGAACGCAGTACATGCCGGGCTTCAGTCGGTTGGGAGCCTATGACCCGACGCTTCTCGATGACATTGCCTACCGCCACGACGACTGGTTCGAAGCCTTCGTCCACGAAGCGTCGCTCGTTCCTGTCGAAGATGAACCGCTCTTTCGTTTCATGAAGGAACGGGCGAGCAACGGCGAGACCTGGGGTGGTCTCGTCAAGCTTGCCAAGCAAGAGAGTGCCTACATCGCCGATGTGCTGCAAGAGGTCGCTGACCGGGGGCCGATCAAGGCCAACGAGCTCACTGACCCACGGCCTCGCGAAGGCGAGTGGTGGGGCTCTCGATCAATTGGAACACTCGCGCTTGACTATCTGTTCCGCATCGGCGCTGTGGGCATCAGGCGGGTCGGTAACTTCGAGAAGGAGTTCGACCTACTCGAACGAATCGTCCCCACCGACGTCGTCAACCAGCCGACTCCTTCGCAGGACGACGCGCTCAAAGAGTTACTCGTACGATCGGCGGCAGCCCACGGTATTGGCACCGGTCCGTGTCTGACCGACTACTTTCGGTTGCCCAAACGTGCGGTGAAACCTCTCTTCGCCGAACTCGTCGAAGATGGCAGGCTTCTGGTTGTCGATACACCGGGAACCACACGCGAGACGTATCTGCATCCCGATGCCGTGGTGCCCCGATCGATGCACGCTCGGGCATTGCTATCACCGTTTGACCCGCTGGTCTGGCACCGAGACCGAGGATCGTGGTTGTTTGACTTCGACTATCGGATCGAGATTTACGTGCCAAAACCAAAACGCAAGTACGGCTATTACGTGCTGCCGTTCCTGCTTGGCGATGAGATCGTTGGGCGGTGCGACCTCAAGACCGACCGCAACGACGGCGTGTTGCGTCTTCTGGGCGCATTCGCAGAACCAGGTATCGATGAAGACGCGATCGCAGCCGACCTCGCTGCCGAGCTGCAACAGCTGGCAACGATGGTCGGCGTCGATCAGATCAGCGTCGACTGTCGGGGCCGTCTCGCCGACGGCGTCAAGTCAGCCCTGACCTAATTGGCGTTCGCCCGGTTCATGGCGCTCACGAGTGCCCGCATCGAGGCAGTGGTGATATCGGTGTGCATGCCACAACCCCAGATCTCGATGTCGCCGATCTTGGCCAACACATAGGCCACGGCACTTGCATCGGACCCCGCGCCCTTGGCGTGTTCGGCGTAGTCGAGCACTCGGATCTCGAGCCCGGTGGCCGCACGCAAACCAACCACGAAAGCATCAAGACTGCCGGCCCCACTGCCCTGCACAACCGCCGGTTCGTCATCGAAGGTCATCCGGGCGGTGAGCAGCGTCTGGTCATCGCCCTTGGGGTTCTGCGCTGCTTCGTACCCATCGAGACGGTACGGATGGTTGGCGTCGAGGTACTCGGACGCAAACTCACTGAAGATCGTTTTTCCGGTGACTTCTTTGCCGGTGTCCTCGGTGATGTCTTGGATCACCCGGGTGAACTCGATCTGCATGCTGCGGGGCAGGTCGAGACCCTGCTCTACCTTCAGCAGATACGCAACGCCGCCCTTGCCAGACTGGCTGTTGACCCGCACGACATCTTCGTAGGAACGACCAACGTCGACAGGATCGATCGGGATGTACGGCACCTCGAAGTACGGGCTGTCGGTCTTCTCGAGCGCCTCGAAACCCTTCTTGATGGCGTCTTGGTGTGATCCAGAGAACGCGGTATAGACCAATTCACCAACGTAGGGGTGACGAGGGTGCACCGGCAACTGATTGCAGTGTTCGGCCACCCGCTTGAGTTCGTTGATATCACTCATGTCCAGCATGGGATCGATGCCCTGGCTGTACATGTTCATGGCAACAGTGACGATGTCAACATTGCCGGTGCGTTCGCCGTTACCGAACAACGTGCCTTCGACGCGATCCGCGCCAGCCATGATGCCGAACTCGGCCGCAGCCACGCCGGTGCCCCGATCATTGTGGGGGTGCAGGCTCAAGATGATGTCTTTGCGGCGAGCAAGATTGCGATGCATCCACTCGATCATGTCGCCATAGATATTAGCACTCGACATTTCAACAGTGGCTGGCAAGTTGATGATGGTCTTGCGTCCGTCATTCGGGTTCAGAACGTCGACCACGGTGTCACACACTCGTTTCGCGAACGGGAGTTCGGTGCCGGTGAACGACTCGGGCGAGTATTCGTAGAAGATCTCGGTGCTGTCAGACACTTGGCCTTCGAGCGAACGACAGAGTTCAGCGCCCTTCACTGCGATGTCAACAATGCCATCTTCGTCGAGGCCGAAAACGACCTTTCGTTGCAGCGTTGAGGTCGAGTTATACAGGTGCACGATCGCCTGGGGTGCGCCATCGATCGCTTCATAGGTCCGTTTGATCAGCTCAGGACGGGCCTGGGTAAGCACCTGGATCTTGACACCTTCAGGAATGGCCTTCTGGTCGATGATCTCGCGGACAAACTGGAAATCGGTGTCCGATGCCGATGGAAAACCGACCTCGATCTCGGTGAAACCCATATCGACGAGCGCCATGAACATCTTCCACTTGCGCTCGGGGTCCATGGGCTCGATGAGCGCCTGATTGCCATCGCGAAGGTCGACCGAACACCACAGCGGAGCCTCGGTGATGACCTTATTCGGCCAGGTGCGGTCCGGCAGGTCGATAGGTGCGAATGATTGGTAGCGCTCGAACGGCATACCGGACGGTCGCTGTTGGGCGTTGGCTTGGGCCGCGGTGGCCTGGACGTTTTTCGTCATGGGAGTTCCTCTTTTGATGAAGTTTCGACTTGGTTTCTGCAGGTGTGTTCTGCCAGATGTGGCGTGCCGTGAAGGCGTGCCCATAAACAAGGGCAATACGTGACCCCGGTCGGCCTGATTAGGCCGCCGGGTCAATAAGTCGAAGCACGAGGTGTAAAGCCACAGGACGATGATAGCCCAACGACTAGATTGAGACCACATGTCTTCCGGGTCCGAGGCGATCGCAAGCGATTCAGGCCAGCCTCACTCCCCGTGGTTGGCTGTCGCTGGCGTGTGCGGCGTATATGTATCGTTCGGGCTGGCTATTGGTGTGATGGCGCCACTTGTTGATGAGATCAGTGCTGACCTGTCACTCAGTCGAAGCGCGATGGGCTCGATCCTCGGAGCCTGGGCGTTGATTTACGTGTTCACGGCCGTTCCTGGTGGAGCTGTGGTCGACCGCCTTGGGTTGCGATGGTCGTTGTTCGTTGGAGGCCTCACCATCACTGCATCGCTCGTGCTTCGCAGCATGGCGAATGGGCCTGTGAGTTTGTTCGCCGCGGTTGCGGTATTCGGGATCGGCGGACCCTTGGTTTCTATCGCGACACCCAAGCTCGTTGCTTCGTTGTTCGAGGCCGATGAGCGGCGATTACCGACGGGCCTGGGTGTCTCCTCGCCCGCCCTCGGCACAGCCATTGCGCTTGCTGTAACCAATCCGATCCTCCTACCAGCGTTTGACGGCAATTGGCGACCCGTGTTGGTCTCCATGGCCGCGGTCTCGTTCCTGACCACGCTTGGCTGGCTCTACGCATCGCGTGCCATTACCCACGTTGAGCAGGGCGCTACTCGAACTGATCGATCGACCATCGCCCGGTTGTTGAAGCTACGTTCGATGCGAACCATCCTCGCGATCACGCTGTTCTCGTTCTTCTTCAGCCATGCCTTGTCGAATTGGCTTCCTGAAATCCTTGCCGATACAGGCCAGTCAGATAATGCCGCGGGTTATCTGTCCGCCATCAGCGTGACCGTCGGCATCGTTGGTTCGTTGTCGATCGCCCGTTTGGTCCCGAGCCGTCGTCGGCCTCATGCGCTCGTGGCCATCTTTGCCGTTGCGGGAGCGATGGTCGCAGGTATCGGCTCACTTCCGTTTGGATTATTATTCGGAGCGCTTGCCGTGCTCGGTTTTGCTCGCGCCGGAATCATTCCGCTGCTGTTTCTCGAAATTATGGGCGACAAGAACATTGCCGTAAGCGATATTGGCGCCGCGACTGGACTGTTTTTTGCGGTCGGCGAAATCGGAGGATTCAGTGGTCCCTACGTGATTGGCTGGGTCGCCGACACAACCGAGGGTTTTGCCGCTGCGACGCTCGTGCTCACTGGTATCGCCGGAGCTGCTGCTGCGGGCGCACTCGCACTAAAGTTCGTCCGTGGAACTACGGACGTTTACTGAACCCCAACAAGGCGCTAGCTACGACGATCTCTTGGCTGTCGCTCTGGCCAGCGAGTCGGCAGGTTTTACCGGCTTCATGCGCAGCGACCACTACCTCGTGATGGGCGACGGCTCAGGCCTTCCCGGACCCACACATGCCTGGATCACACTCGCTGGTCTGGCACGTGACACGTCCACCATTCGTCTTGGCACACTTGTGAGCCCGGCTACCTTCTATCAACCCGGACCGCTGGCAATCGCCGTCGCCCAGGTTGATCAGATGAGTGGTGGCCGGATCGACTTCGGCTTCGGAGCCGGCTGGTACGAAGCCGAACATGGCGCCTACGGCTTGGACTTCCCCGAGATGGGTGAACGATTCGACCGTTACGAGGAGTACCTGGAACAGATCGTGGGTCTGTGGTCCACGCCCGATGGCGAGACCTACAATCATGACGGACAATTCCATACCTTCACCGAGTCTCCAGCGCTCCCGAAGCCTGCCCAACGACCTGGCCCGCCAGTCATCATTGGTGGCCGAGGCAAGACCCGCACTCCCCGCTTGGTCGCCACATATGCCTCGGACTTCAACGTGCCGTTTATGGCTCTTGCTGACATTCCCGAGACACTTACTCGCGTTGATGCGGCATGCGAAGCCATCGACCGGGACCCAAGCACGGTCGTGAAGTCGGCGGCCCTCGTTGCCTGTGTCGGTGCGACCGAAGCCGACATCGAACGACGAGCCGCTGCGATCGGCCGCGACGTCGACGAACTTCGCGAGAACGGCCTAGCTGGCACCTACGACGAGGCGACCGCGAAGCTCGCAGA
>DNHM01000213.1:4853-5039 GCA_003485885.1 Acidimicrobiaceae bacterium | reverse complement strand
GTTTCAGCAAACATGGCAGCTGGACCAGACCAGTTATTGCACGAGCTCCAGGTGTTCGCAGCCACACTCGACGCCAACGTACAGGCCATCCTTGCTCACCTGCAGGGCGACGATGACGAGATAACCGACTTCAGTTGTGCACCAGACAGCACCGTGGAGCGGGGCGCCTCAGCGCCGAAGCCAAGG
>DNHM01000213.1:0-4739 GCA_003485885.1 Acidimicrobiaceae bacterium | reverse complement strand
AATCAGCAGGCCACCTACCGACGCGATCACCGATGCGAACAAGATGCCAATCTTGGCATTGTCTTCGACCGTGCCACCTTCGACAGGAGCACTCACGGTCTCGGAATGGCCGTCGTCTTCAGCATGAGAGTCGTCGTCGCCATGTGAATCGTCGGCTTCGGTGAACGCCAGTTCGCCCGGTGCTTCGGCCACCAGAGCGACCTCGTCATGATGTTCAGCGTCGCCGAAGGCCAGACCGTTGACGAACAGCGACACGGTGAAACCAATACCAGCAATCATGGCCAGGCCCACCAGATTGCGCAGCGTCATCGATGCAGGCCGTTTGGCAATACCAAGTTTGGTCGCGATCAAGCTGAAGACCGTGATGCCAACGGTTTTGCCGACGACCAGACCGATGATGATGCCCCACGTAACTCGTGCTTGCAAAGCATCGGCAATGATGCCGCCATCCATGCGCACACCAGCGTTGGCGAGCGCGAAGATCGGAATGATCGCGTAGCTGGTGATGGGGTGCAGCACGGTTTCCAACCGCTCGGCTACTGACATGGACTCACGGATATGGAAGCTGGCGTAACGAACATCGACCGGGAAAACCTCGGGTTTATCTCGCAGCCACCGGGCAATCGCTCGTGTTTCATCTTCGTTCTGCAGCGGGCGAGCTGGAGTCAGCAAGCCCAGAGCGACACCAGCGATCGTTGCGTGAATACCTGAGCGGAAGGTCGTCCACCACACGATCGAACCAAGCACGACATAGATGGGAATCCACCACACTCGCAGGCGTCCCAACACAAAGATCAGCGCCAGCAGGGCCGTGGTGGCCAGCAGCCATGCAGCACTAATGCCTGATGAGTAGAACAGCGCGATCACAATGATTGCGCCGATATCATCGACGATGGCCAGCGACAACAAGAAGACCTTGAGGCGTCGCGAAATACGGTCGCCGAGCAACGAAACGATGCCGACCGCAAAGGCGATGTCGGTGGCCATGGGGATACCCCAGCCGTCTTGGCCCGGGCCGCCCTTGTTGATGATGAAGAACAAAGCAGCCGGCACGACCATGCCGCCCATTGCAGCGAAGGCCGGCAGCGCCGCATCCTTCATATTCTGCAATTGGCCGTCGACGAGCTCGCGTTTGATCTCAAGGCCAACCACGAAGAAGAACAGCGCCATGAGTGCGTCGTTCACGAAATCGGTCAGCGAGTGGCCGTCGAAGATCTCGATGCCGTTCACCGAGAGATTGACCGGGGCGCTCCAGAATGCGTCGTAACTATCACCCCATGGCGAGTTCACCCAGATCAGGGCGATTGCCGTGGCAATGAGCAGCATGACGCCACCGGCGGCCTCGACCGCAAGGAAACGTTTAAATGGTCGGGCAAAGAACCTGGCAAAGACGCTTTCGCCGCCAATGAAGGTCAGGTCGCTAAATTTCGTCTCCTGCATCGCCACCTGACGTTATCTGCATCAACGAGCGCTCCGAGGCGCGCCACAAAAGTTCACCTACACGCGACATCTGTCAACTACGAGTGCGTTAGCGGTGAACGATCAGTGTCACCGTGGTGCCATTCTTGGACGGCGTAATGCTGCATTCGTCGGTCAGCCGCCGCATGAGTGTGACGCCCAAACCACGTTCGTATTCGAGTCGTTCGGGGTCGGTGACTGGTGGGTGTTTCTTCAGCTTTGACGGATCAAAACCACCGCCCTGGTCGCTTACCCGAACGGTGACCTTCTTGTCCGCAACCGTGATGCGGATACCAACCGCGGCCTGGGTTCCAACACGATTGTGCGCTTCGATCGCGTTTGTGGTCGCTTCGCTCAGCGCGAGCCGCAAATCTTGCAGCCGTTCTTCTTTGAGGACTGGCTCAGCCTCGAGCGCGCTGGAAAGCACGGAACGCACCATGGCTAGATGTTCAAAGGTCGGCGGGATTTCGATCTCGAAGTCTTCGCTCATGTCGAAGCTCCTTCAGGGTTCCCCGCCCCATCAATAGTCGCCCCTGCAACCGTGGCCAGGGCATCCTCGAGCGACTCGTAGAGATCGAAGACTTCGTTCAACCGAGTGATCTTGAACAATTCGTTTAGGTGAGGCTGTGAACACACGATGCGGAAGCCACCATCGATCATGCGCATACGTTTGGCAGCACCCACCATGACACCAAGACCGGTGCTGTCGATGAACTCAATCCGGTCGAGATCGAGCACCAGACCGTCTGGTTTGCGCGCGGTCACGGTCAACACATGTTGTCGCAGCCGAGGCGCAGTCGCCATATCAATTTCACCGGTGACTCGCATAACGGCCCATCGCCCGTATTCGGCGACCTCGAAGGTGGGCTCGATCACCACGTCAGGTTAGTTCCATTCCGGGCTGCAAGAGTGGCGCATAGGTGTGTTCTTACGGACTTTTCTTTCACCGGTGCGGAAGAACCCGACACTGTCGCACCCCGTCTCTACTGTTAGAGGTGTGGAGACTGCCGGCGCCAACCGCCTAAACCAACTGCTGGAGCGTCTCCAAGACGACGGTCGGATCGTGCATGTTGAGCGATTTCCTGCCCGTGCTCCCAGGTTCGGTTCGCTTGACCGACCGCTCCTCCCAACCGTCGCTCAGGCGTTGCCGTTCGATCAGTTCTTCACCCATCAGGCCGATGCCATCAATCGGCTCCGCGATGGCCAGTCGGTGGCGATCGCTACCGGCACGGCCTCGGGCAAATCGCTCTGTTATCAGGTGCCCATCGCCGAGGCCGCGGCTGAGCACCATGGCCGGTCGACCTCCTTGTTGCTGTTCCCCACCAAGGCCCTTGCCCAGGACCAACTTCGTTCGTTCGGATCACTCGGCATCGACCACGTCAAGCCAGCGACCTACGACGGCGACACGCCCTACGAACAACGCACCTGGATCCGCAATCGCTGCAACACCATCCTGACAAATCCGGAAATGATCCATGGTTCGATCCTGCCGAACCACAGCCAATGGGCCCGTTTCTTCCGACGGCTACAGTTCGTGGTCATCGACGAACTGCATGTGTTGCGGGGCGTTTTTGGCACCCATGTCAGCCATATCCTGCGTCGGCTCATGCGGGTGGCCAGGCACTACGGCAGCGAGCCCACGTTCTGCTTCACGTCAGCCACGATCGGCGAGCCCGCTGCACTTGCGTCTGAGCTTTGTGGCCAACCCGTGCACCACATCGACGACGACGGTTCACCTCATGGCCCCCGCACGTTTGCGCTGCTCAACCCGCCGCTGCTCGACGCTGCGTCGGGCGCCCGCAGCTCCACAAACTCTGAGACGGCTTCGGCAGTTGCCGCCCTGGTCGACGCCGGCCACCGCACCATCGCCTTTGCCCAAAGCCGCAAAGGCACCGAGTTGATCGCTGGCGACGTGCGGCGGCGGGTAAATGCACTCGACAACAATGCGGTGCGTTCTTACCGTGGTGGTTATCTCGCCACCGAACGGCGCGAAATCGAAGAAGAACTGGCCACCGGCAAGGTCTCTGCGGTGATCGCTACCAATGCGCTTGAACTTGGCATCGATATCGGCGGCCTCGATGCCTGCGTGTTGTCGGGTTTCCCGGGGACGATTGCGTCCATGTGGCAGCAGGCTGGCCGTGCCGGGCGCACCGGTCAGGCATCGCTCACCATCCTGGTCGCCGGTGATGACCAGCTCGACCAGTGGCTCATGGCCCACCCCGACCAGGTCTTCTCCCGCCCGCCCGAACCCGCAGTAATCAACGTCACCAACTCGTTTATTGCCGATCCGCATTTGGCCTGTGCCGCATTTGAGTTGCCGCTTGGTCATGACGACAGCCAATACTGGCCCGAGATTCTCGACGACACGGTGCGCCGTCTCGTTATGAGCGATGTCGTGGTTGCCCGGTTGCACGACGATCAGCCAGTCGCTATGTGGGCAGGTTCCGGTAGCCCTAGTCGCGGTATCGGACTGCGATCCGGGTCAGCCAACGAGGTCAAGATCATCGATGCCGACGGGACACTTGTCGGCACCGTCGACGAGTCTCGTGCACCCAGCCTGGTGCACGAAGGTGCGGTCTATTTACATCGCGGCCAGACCTACAAGGTCAACCAGTTCGACCCCGACGAGTTACTCGCGGTCGTCGACCAGGTCGGCGACCACGAATACACCCAACCTCGTACGTCTACCGACATTTCGGTCATCGCCGTCGACGACAAGCAGGCGGTTGGCCCGCTTGAGCTCATGCTCGGTCAGGTCGAAGTCACCACCCAGGTCACGGGTTATCAGCGGCGCGAACGCCGCAGCCGAAAGATCCTGTCGCACGAACAGCTCGAACTTGAGCCCCAGCGACTCATCACCCGAGCATTCTGGTACACGATCGAACACCGGCTCTGCGAAGACATAGGTGTGGTGACCAGCCAACTTCCGGGCGCACTCCATGCCGCGGAGCACGCCATGATTGGCATGCTCCCGCTCTTCACCATCTGTGATCGCTGGGATGTCGGGGGTGTATCCACCGCCATGCACCAAGACACGTTGCACCCATCGATCTTCATCTACGACGGCTACCCCGGTGGCACCGGCATTGCCGAACTCGGTTACCAGGTCGCCGGTCGGCATCTGCGAGCAACACTCGACCTGCTGCACGCCTGTGGCTGCAAAGACGGCTGCCCATCATGTGTGGTGTCGCCAAAGTGCGGCAACGGCAACGAACCCCTCGACAAAGCCGGCGCCATCGCCCTCCTCACCCTCGCCCCCTGACCCCTTCCCTCTCTGCGCC
>DNHM01000553.1 GCA_003485885.1 Acidimicrobiaceae bacterium | reverse complement strand
TTGCGAGATAATGCACTGCGGCCTCGACCTCAGATGCTGGCACATTTCGGTGGGTGCCTGGATTTGTGTGCAGTGACTTGTGTTCAGAGCCCACCGCATCGAACAACTCCAGGCACCGGTCACGGGGCACCACCTCATCGTCCCACTGCACGAGAAATCGAATCGGAATCGACAACTCGGGGGCGAGTTGGACAAGATCGTTCTTGTTCGGCCCCCAGAAGCCCATGAGCCCAAGGACAGCTACAGCGATTCGTTCATCGGCCACACAAACTGGCAGCCCCATCATCGTGCCCATCGACAGGCCGAGATAGCCCGTTGCCCGAGCATCGTCGTGATGTTCGATGAAATCCAGCGCGCTCTTCCAGTCCGCCACGATCGCAGATGTGCCGCCGTCACTCTCCCACCGAACCGAGAAGTCCTGCGGCCTGGTCTCAAACTGGTCGGCTCCCGGCCGATCCCCATGACCCGGGCCATCGATCGCCACCGCGGCCACACCCAACGAACACAGGCCGTGTGCAATGAGTTCGATGTAGTCGGCCTTCTTATCGGCCCCGCCACCATGTCCGAGCAGGACGAGTCGATCGGCATCCAGGCCGACGGGTGTCCAATACACCCCGGGCACGGCCCGGCCACCGCGTTCAAGCGTGAACCCTCGCTCGAGCACCGTTGCGCCGACCTTATTCCTTCCGTTCCACGTCATGGGGAGACACTAGAACAGCGCCCATGGCAACCACCGCCCACCCACAACGCCGTTACCCACGGACTCGTATGCATGCTCAAGCCGAAAACGACACATGGCGCACCGGTGAGTGCACCATGTGTATTCGTTTCACATGTAGGTCGATCTCGTACCCGAGATTTAGAGCATTTCGCCGCGACGCACGATCACCGAGTCGATAAGACCGTATTCCTTGGCCTGTTCTGCGGTGAACCATCGGTCACGATCGCTGTCAGCTTCGATCTGCTCGACCGTCTGGCCGGTGTGACCGGCGATGCGCTCAGCGAGAAGTTTCTTGACGTAACCAAGCTGTTCGGCCTGAATAGCGATGTCGCTGGCCTGTCCCTGGATACCGGCCAATGGCTGGTGCATCATGATACGAGCGTGCGGAAGCGCATATCGCTTGCCGGGTGCGCCTGCGCACAACAGGAACTGGCCCATCGAAGCACCAAGGCCCATACAGATGGTGCCCACGTCGGGGTTAACGAACTGCATGGTGTCGTAGATTGCCATGCCCGCTGTCACCGAACCGCCAGGCGAGTTGATGTACAACATAATGTCTTTGTCGCGGTCCTGGCCCTCGAGATAGAGGAGCTGGGCCGAGATGTAGTTGGCAACGTTGTCGTTCACGTCGGTGCCAAGCACCACGATGCGCTGCTTAAGCAGCTCGTGGTAGATCTGGGTCGAGGGGTCACCCATTGAGGCCAGATTGGCCATAGGGGCAAGAGAAGGATTGATCTCTCCAAAAGTCATGATCGGAGGTTACCGCAGGTCGACGCCTCTCCCCCGATCAAACGGAGGGTCCGAAAGTCACGGAATACGATGACTGTCCGTGGGTTGAATTCCGACTCTCCCTAGCCGAGCCTGTCTGGGTGCTCCTTGTCTGCGCTGGGTCGGGGACAACGTAGCGAACCACTGCTGTGCAGGTGATGAGCGATCGCGAACCGGCCATGCCTCTGTTCGTGGCGGGATCAAGCACATTCCTTTCACGTTCCCAGCCGCCCATTCGGTACCTAGGCCATTCCAACGGCCACGAAATCCAATTCGTCCAGCAGCCACCAACCAACCGAGGTGAGCCATATGTGTGTGATATTCGCCTGCCTGCACGAGCGCTTGTTCCTCAATCTAATGAGCCGGCGGTGGCTGGCGATGTATTGTGCACAGATGCTTGTTGGCGATATCTCGATCGAACCTGTCCACGATGGCACCGCAGTCCTCGCGACCGACTTATTTGTCAACAGCGACTGGACCGACCATCAACATCTCCTCGATTCGCAGGGTGCTCTAACAATCCCAGTCGGAGCATTCCTGGTCCGCAACGGTGACCATCTCGCGTTACTCGATGCTGGCGTCGGCGACGTCCACAACGACATGTTCGACGGCGGGAAAATGCTCGACAGTTTGCGCAGCCTGGGCGCAGAGCCGGACCAGATCGACACGATCATCGTGTCGCATCTACATCCCGACCACATGGGATGGCTCGCCGTCGATGGCGACATTACGTTCACCAACGCGACTGTCCACATCGGCGCCGCGGACTGGGCGCATTTCGTCGACGAAGGCAACGGAGGCCGTCGCATCGCTGCCAACTTGCGCAGCGTCGAAGAACATGTCGAACTTGTGCACGATGATGGCGTCGCCCTCCTACCGGGTATGACCACCCGCATGACGCCCGGCCACACACCAGGTCACATGAGCACCGTCATTTCAAGTGGCAACGAACGACTCATCGTGCTCGGTGATGCGCTCCATTGCCCCGCGCAACTCACCGAGCTCGAATGGGAATTTCTCTACGACGTCGACGCCGCACTCGCCCGCAAAACCCGAGCCGCTCTTGTCGAAGAGGCATCGCAGCCCAACACAGCGCTGCTTCCCTGCCACTTCGCCGGCATGCAGGCGGCTCGACTGGTTCCCGTGGGCGATGCCGCTCCGCAATGGGTGTTTTCCTAACCCGCTGCCTGCACGAATTGTTACCTTCCCCTGGGGACGTAACAATTCGCTGCGACTAGCGGAGTGGTTCGCCTGCCACGATGATCGAGCTCAGGTTGGCATCGGGTTCTGCGAGCCCAGCGAGGTCTTCGAGTGGATTCACTCGTGATACGACCAGGTCCGCATAGGCGCCTGGTGTCACAACACCGATCTCGCCCTGCATCTGGCACAACTTCACGTTCGTCTGGTACATCGAACGCAGCACCGCCACGGCTGGTTCCAGATTGGCCCGGATGGCGAACTCTTCGTTCTGCAGATAGTGGCCTTCGCCAAGCAGGTCGGTGCCGAAACCAAGTTCGACACCAGCGGTACGGGCTACCTCGACTGCATTCTGACCCATCTCGAATACGCCGTCGTTCTTCGCCAACATCGACGCGGGAAAACCGACCTTCGGACCGACCTCGTTCAAGGCCTTGTAGGCAATCAACGTCGGCACCATGATCGTGCCGAGTTCAACCATGCGCTTGGCAGTGGGGGCATCGAGTCCGTTGCCGTGTTCGATGCACTGCACGCCGTTCTCGATCGCCAACTGGATCGACGGAGGCAGGTACGCGTGCGACGTGGTGTAGGTATGGCGATGGTCCGTCTCGACAGTGATAGCCCGGATCTCTTCAGCCGTGAACTGCACCGAGTCAAACGGGTCACTCGGCGACGACACGCCGCCCGAGGTCATGATCTTTATGAACTGCGATCCATCGCGGAGCGCATGTCGAGCCGCCTTGCGACAGGCGTCGACACCATCCACCACGAAACCGGCATGGTCATGGAACATCTGGCAGCCGCACTCGGCCGGCGGGATATCGCCGGTGCGGAAGTCGCCATGCCCGCCGGTCTGAGACAGAATGCGACCTGCCTGCACGATCCGCGGGCCGGTGCATGCTCCGTTGGCAATAGCCCGCATGAGGCCGCGGTTGTCGCCACCTGCATCTCGGATGGTGGTGAAGCCGCGCCGGACCGTGCCCTCGGCCAGGCTGGCACTCATGATGCCGCGTTCTTCGGCGGTCATCGTCGAGAGCCGAGCGAAGTCCATGGTCACGATCCAGTGGTGAAAGTGCCCATCTACAAAGCCCGGCATGATGAACTGTCCGGAGGCGTCGATGTCAACATCTGCCTCGACGCTCGACCGGCCATCGACCACGTCGACGATGCGGTCCGCTTCGATCACCACGGTCTGGTTCTCTACCAATTCCATCGTTTCGGTGTCGAGCACCGTGCCTTCACTGACTGTCACGATCATGCGCCCACACTAAGCCAATGTGCCCACCCTGCCCCTTCTGTGCTGCATGTCGAGCAGATTCTGCTCGACATGCAGCACAGAAACCCGGCTGGGGCGGCTACTCTGAGCGACTCGCTGCGCCGGTGGCGGAATTGGCAGACGCGCCAGGTTTAGGTCCTGGTGTCCGTAAGGATGTGTGGGTTCAAGTCCCACCCGGCGCACAACATCAAATTGACGCCGTGTCATTTTTCTCTGGTCGTTGATGGCCGCTGAGATTAGGGCTGAGTCTCGGTTTAGTCGTCGGACGCAGCATGCTCGGCCTACCAGCGGCGAACCAACTTCATGTCGCCTTGCCGCCGATGCTCGTCGGCTAGTGCTCGGCTGTGCCGCTCCTATTCTGAGTACCGGGTTGCTGCGATTCGTCCGTCACAGGCTTATGTGCCAGATGCGGTTCCGTGTTTCAGTCGAGGTCGACTGTGATGTCGTTTGTATACCCGCCGCATACCACGAGTCGACGATGCGGCTACACATTGAATCGAGGTTCACGAGTTGTGTCCCGTTAGGCGCATCCACCACACCAGCTTGACCGCCTG
>DNHM01000510.1:7323-8233 GCA_003485885.1 Acidimicrobiaceae bacterium | reverse complement strand
CGACGACGGTGTGTTGTCCATCCGGTATGTGCGGTCCTTCCTCGAATCGGCCCAGCGCCACGACGAGGTACCGCAGCACACAACACAAGAGACCGAGTTTCTTGACCTGGTCGATGAGATCTCGCACGAAGACGGTCACGCGCTGCACATGGACTTCCGTCCAGGCGATATCCAATTCGTATGTAATTACACAACGTTCCACTCGCGAACCAAGTACGAGGACTTCGACGAACCTGCGGAGAAGCGGCATCTCCTACGTCTGTGGTTGGCGTTACATGAAGCCCGCTCAATACCCGACGACTTCGGCCGTGGCAGTAACAACGGCAGCGGCGGGCGCGGCGGAATCGCCGCCGTCCCTGACCGGGCCGAACCCATGGCGGGCACCTACCCCTAGGGTCACTTCCCGTCACCGAGGGTCAGACCCTGCGTCACCGGGGGTCAGACCCTGCATGACGTGTGGCGAGACATGTTGCAGTAGAAGAAAGCGAATTCAGTTGAACTCGATAATCGACCGGCCGAGAACCTTGCCGTCTTCGAGCATCTTGGTGGCTTCGTTGATCTCGTCGAGACCGACTCGCGAGGTCACCAGAGCGTCGAGGTCGAGGTCGCCGTTTGCATACCATGACAAGAACATGGGTATGTCCTCTTCGGGCACTGCGGTGCCGCCGAGCGTGCCGACGATCTTGCGTTCGCTGATGAGTAACTCCACGGCCGGTAGATCAAACGAGCCCTGAGGGACGCCGACCACGACCACGGTGCCGCCAGCATGTACCGCCAGTCGACTATTGCGGGTCGAACGGAACGCTTGTAGGAAGGTCTCGGGTCGGGCGACCACATCGAACGCGAAGTCCACGCCCGCGATTGGAGCGCCTCTGAAGCCATGCCCCTCGATGGAACCGAGTGTCAACTC
>DNHM01000510.1:0-7166 GCA_003485885.1 Acidimicrobiaceae bacterium | reverse complement strand
AGTTCGAGCTTCTCGTCGTCGACATCGACGGCGATAATCGGGTTCGCTCCCATCATGCGGGCTGCGGCAATCGCGTTGAGTCCGACGCCACCGACGCCCCACACGGCCACGCTCTGACCGCGTTCAACACCAGCGGCCCGGATCACCGCTCCGGCACCAGTCAGGACAGCACAACCAACAATTGAGGTCACGTCAGTCGGAGTGTCGGGCGCAACCTTGATCACGTACTGGTCATCGACCAGAGTGTGATCTGACCAGGTGAAGATGTTGGGCGACATCGCTCGACTGCCATCGCTGAGTTCGACCGACGAGATACCGGGCTGTCGATTCGTCGTTCGCAGGTCACGTGGCTGGAAGGTGAGCAGCACTCGGTCGCCCGGGACGACATGGTCGACGAGTTCACCAACAGCGAGCACTTCGCCGGTGGCTTCGTGTCCGAGCACGACGTTGCTTCTGCGTGGACTGTGCATTTGGTGGAGCTGGCTATGGCAGATTCCGCTTGCAAATTCCTTGACGAGAACCTCGTGGCCGACAGGAGCCGGCAGTTCAATCGTCTCTATGCGAAGCGGGCCTGGTTCTTGTGGCAATACGGCGATGCGGGTTTCTGTCGACATGTGGCCAGTCTGCGCGTGCAGTGCTGCCTGAAGCAAACGGAAGCCGATGCTCGCCCGCCCAGCGGAACCCTTCTGGACGCCGATTATAACGTCCGTCTTCAGGTAGCGCCGGGCTGCCGTGCCGTTCGGGTCGGCCTCCGCGAGTAGCGTCGCCAAGGTATGTCCGCTCCCACCGACCAAGCCCAAGTCGATCTTGATGACGGCTACAAGTGGCGGGCGTTTTTTGCGATAGCGCTGTCGTTCTTCACCATGGTGATGACCATGTCGATGGTGTTCGTCGCTCTGTCGGCGATTGCGGACGACTTCGGTGTGTCGCTGCGCTCGGCCAGCTGGGTTGTGATTAGCGAGGCGCTTGTGATCAGCGCGCTGCTGTTGCCGATGGGCCGCTTCGCCGACATCGTGGGGCGCAAGAAGATCCACATGATCGGCCTGGCCATCTTCGGAGTTGGGGCGGTCTTCACCGCGTTGGCGCCAACGTTCTGGGCGCTGATCTTGGCTCGGGTATTCATGGCAACAGGAAACGCCATGAGCCAGTCGGTCGGCACAGCAATGGTGGTGGCGATCTTTCCCGCCGCCGAACGAGGCAAAGCCATCGGCAGTCAGACAACTGCGGTCTCGGTTGGGGGAGCGTCGGGACCGATCGTGGCGGGACTGCTGCTTGAAGTGTTTCCGTGGGAGGCGCTTTTCTTACTGCTGCTCGTTCCGATAAGTATCGCGTTTGTTGCCGCGTACTTTCTGCTCGATGAAGAACGGGTCAGCGCTGGCAGCGATCAGATCGAGGGGTCCTTCGACTGGGGTGGTGCAATCATGTCGGGACTGATGGTGGTCGTGGTCGTGCTCACCATCAACAACCCACTCGGTGTCTCCTGGCTGTCGCCCATCATTGGAGGAGGAGTGATCCTGGCCGTCGGGCTCTTGACCAGCTTCATCCGGTGGGAGCTGCGCCGTGACGACCCCATGTTGCAGCTCCGACTGTTCAAGATTCCTACATTCCGTCTCGCGGTCGGTACACGGTTGCTGGGTTTCATGGGTTCAACGACAACCCGGTTCCTGTTACCCATATTCTTGATCAGTCTTCGGGGTATGAGCGAAGGCGCAGCGGGCGGACTGTTGTTCCTCATCTCTCTTGGTATGGGTATTTCCGCGCAGTCTTCGGGTCGCTGGTCTGACCGGATCGGCACTCGCCCGTTCGCAATCACTGGCTTGGCGCTCTTGGCCGCCACCGGACTAGCGATGGGTTTCATGACGGCATCAACCAACACATGGCTCCTTGCGGTCGTGGTGTTTATTTCCGGTCTCGCCAATGGCATGTGGAATGTGCCGAATAACTCGACAATCCTCGGCTCGGTCCCGCCAGCAGATCTAGGTGTTATCGGCGCCTTCACCAACCTGACCCGCACACTCGGCAACGTATTTGGTCAAGCCCTTGCTGCGACCGTGGTGGTGGGTGTGATGGTGTCGCAAGGTTTCGATATCCCTCTCAAGGACATCGACGACCTGCCGGGAGCCGATAGCGCATTCACCGACGGATGGCGGGTCGCTCACTTCCTGCTTACCGGTTATGCACTTGCTGCGCTGGCACTGGCGGTCCGGACGAAACCTGCCGAGATCAATGCGGAGCGCTGAAGAGCGATCTAAGCAGATTGAGGCAACCTACATCCTTACCTAGAGGTCGAGATTGGGAGATGGAGATGATGCTGATACTCACCAAGAAGGAAATCATCTCTCGAGCAGGAATTCCTCGTCTCCAACCACGTACCCAGATTCCTCTTACGGCGAGAACAGCGATAGTGATGTAACGTCGAAAATGCGGCGGTTGAGCAAGCCTGAGGGGGAAACATCGTGAAGTTCGTCTGGTTCAATCTCATGCCATGGCCAGATCTGCCTGATGACTTTCGGGAGACAAACCGGTCGGTGTGGGTCGATATCGACAGCAAGCTCTTCGATCCCGAGCGGGCGAACGGTCTGTATCACGAGTACATGGACCAGCTTGAGTTCGCCGATGAGATGGGCTTCGACGGCATCGGGGTCAACGAACATCACCAGAACGGCTACGGCATCATGCCTTCGCCCAACATCATCGCCGCCGGACTTGCACGCCGCACCAGAAACGCTGCGATCTGTGTCATTGGTAATTCGATTGCATTGTACAACCCGCCAATACGGGTGGCTGAAGAGTTCGCCATGCTCGACGTGATTTCGGGCGGACGCCTGGTCGCCGGTTTCCCGGTCGGTACCCCTATGGACACCAACTTCTGTTACGGCCAGATCCCGGCGCTCACTCGCGACAAGTACGACGAGGCTCATGAGTTGATCATGAGAGCGTGGGCCGAAGACGAACCGTTTGCGTTCGATGGCAAATACAACCAGCTTCGTTACGTGAACTGCTGGCCGAAACCAATCCAGAAACCGCACCCTCCCATTTACATCCCGGGCGGCGGTTCGATCGAGACATGGGACTTCTGCCTGGAGCACGACTACAACTACTCGTACCTGTCGTTCAACGGGCATAAGGCTGGACAGGTATTGCTCGATGGTTACTGGGAACGGGTTGCCGAACTCGACAAGGACGAATCACCGGGCCGAGCCTCGTTCGCACAAATCATCTGTGTTGCCGACACCGACGAACAAGCCGAAGAACTCTACGCAGAACACATCTTGTATTTCTTCAATCGTTGCCTGCACATGCATCCCGGGTTCGCAGACCCTCCGGGTTATCGCACTGTCAAGACGATCAAGGCTGGCAAACTCGGAGGGCTTCGCAAAGAGAATCAGGAGATGTTCAAGACACTCACGTGGAAGGACCTCGTCGAGGGTGGCTTCGTGATCGCCGGGGGACCAGACACGGTCCGTGAACAGCTCGAACAGATGATCAAGGACCTTCGTATCGGCACCGTGTTCGGACTCTTCCACATGGGTGATATGCCCGATTGGAAGACCAGGTTCAGCACCCAGCTGTTCGCCGAGAAGGTCATGCCGGCACTGAAGAACATCTGGCCCGAACTCGAGACCGACGATCGATGGTGGTGTCATCCGATCGAAGACCGGGTACGACCTGAGTACACGATTGAGTCGGCACGAGCGATGGCAACAGGTGTTGACCCTGCGTCCCTCCATCAAATCACTGCCGATCAAAGCGCTGCCGATCATGGCCCCGAGGGTGTGATCTGACATGGCGACGCTCGAGACGATTCGTGTGACCACCCGTCGGGGTATCGAGGGAGACGCCTTTGTTGGCGGCTCAGGGCCGGACCTCGTCTTCTTCCACGGAGCCGGTGGTGTTACCGCCGATGATCCGCTGGTGAAGGAGCTCGCGGAGTCGTTCACCGTGCACGCGCCAGTGTGGCCAGGCTTTGGCCCCGACGACACCGAGACATCGATCGAGGACATGCTCGACTTCACGCTCCACGGCTGGGATCTTGTCGACGCATTCGCGCTGCAAGATCTTCCGATCGTGGTCGGTCACTCGATGGGGGCAATGATCGCCGCCGAGATGGCGAGCGTGGCTCGCAACGATCTGGCTAAGCTCGTGCTGCTGACACCAGCGGGCATGTGGATCGACGCCGAGCCGACACCGGACCTGTTCGCGATGTTGCCGTTCGAGATGGCCGAAGTGTTGTTCCACGATCCGGTGCTGGGCGAGAAGCTGATGACCGGCGGCGCCGACTTCACGGACAACGATGCGCTCACGGCGTTCATGGTGGCCAATGCCCGGCGCATGGGAACCGCAGGCAAGATCCTGTTCCCAATCCCAAACCGCCGACTATCGAAACGGATCCATCGCATTGGTGTACCGACCCTGGTCGTGGGTGGCGCAAGCGACGGCTTAGTTCCGCCTGTCTACATCGACCTGTGGCGTGATTCGGTGGCAGGCTCGTCCACTCACATGATCGAAGCGGCTGGCCACATGCTCCACCTCGAACAACCAGCCGCAACCGCGACCGCGATCCTGAACTTCCTATCTCCCTAAGCCAGATCGACCGTTACAGATGCGGGAAGGCCAACGTCGGTTCGTTGGCGAGTCGTTCCCCGAAGCAGACCGTGCGTGATCAACTCGTCGGCCTAGACCGAGACCAGCACTTCGCAGCCGGTGCCGGCAAGGGCAGCCTCGACCCGGGTTCGGTCGGTCTCGCTTAATGCCGCATATTCGGCATGGATCCAGCTGAGGCACTTGGCCTGGTACCGAAACGGTGCTTGTCGATATGTCGCGTCACCCATTTCGCATACCACCTCGTCAGCCCCTGCCTCAAGGGCAGCAGCATTGGCAACCATGAATGGAGCGTATGTGCGCCCGGCCTCGGTCAAGATCTGGTGCACCGATGCGGGCATCTCGTCGAGCGTGAACCACCCACCGCGGCCATCGACAGGCAACCACGCCAGATCGTCCATCCATTGCACCCACATCATTGCCCGGGGAGCCCGTTCGACGGCGATGGCCATGGGGGTGGGATCCCACCACAGCAGGGGAGTGAGTTGTCCGAAGAGTGCAAAGTCCGTTCGTGCCGGTCGTTCCCCGAATAGGAAGTCCTGTTGGCTGAGGTGGGCCTGCAAGATATCGAGCAGGTTCTCGTACGACCGCTCGATGATGGGAGCATTCTCGTCAGTCGAACCCACGAGGGCTCGTCGCGAAACCTGACGCTCGATGAAGGAGTCGTGGGCCCGAGATGCGCGTTCGTCGCTCAATTGCAGGTTGGCATCGAACGGCAACAGGCGTCCTGACTTCTCGGTATCAACCTCGTTGACCCACCGGTAGTGATACATCGCCTTGGTCACCCACTCGTCGGCGAAGTCTTCGAGCACAAAGTCGATGAGGGCAGCAGCGGCATCTGTCGGCACGATGCTGCGCTCCGCATAATCACATTCGAGGCGTGTGATCTGCGGCGACGAATCAACGATCAGTTCACCGTGATTACCGGCTTCATCGGGGAAGGCCAGAACGGGGATGATGGGTGCTGGCGCAGGGGGAGTGTCATCCCAGCGCGAACCACGCACCACCCATCGGTGCGGGATCTGCCGATACCGCAAGACTGACCGCATCTTGCGGCTGTAGGGCGAACTGTGTGCCCCGACGATGACGAGTGGATGATGGTGCTGCACTATCCACTCATTCTTGTCGAGACGCGTGTGCCGAGTCGCAGCGACTAAAGTCCGAAGTGGTCACTCGTAGCTGCCAGGCGCATACAGGCGTACGGGCCGGTCCTCGGTGATCGCCTTTGGCAATTTGCGCCACGCCCTCCCGTTGAGCAGACCACCGTCGACAACCTGTTCGGTGCCGGTGACCCATTCGCTGTCGTCAGAGGCCAGCCACGCAACGGCAGCCGCGATATCTTCCGGTTCGCCCATGCGATTCATGGCCTGAGCGTCGGATCCCCAACCGCGAGCCTTCTCAAGTCGTTCGGCCATCTCGGCCTCGTCAATTTCGGATCGTGATCGTCCAGCGGAGAGCCCGGTGGCGATGTATCCCGGGCAGATGGCATTAACCCGGATGTTGTACTCCGCGAGTTCGAGTGCGGTGGATCGAGTAAGGCCGATGACGCCATGTTTGGCCACGGTGTAGGCATGGGAGCCGATTCCTGCGCGGAGCCCGCAGACCGAAGCGGTGTTGATGATGCTGCCGCCACCGCTGTCTCGCATGGCGGGAGTGGCGTGTTTGGTTCCGAAGAAGACGCTGGTCAACAAAACGTCGAGCGTGCTGGCCCACCCATCGGCGGTTGTTGATTCGATGGGGCCACTCACGCCACCGAATCCCGCGTTGTTATGGACAATGTCGAGCCGACCCCACGTGTCGACTGCGGTCTGTACAGCAGCAGCGACGTCGGCCTCGTTGACCACATTGCAGTGTTGAAACGTGGCGCCATTGCCGATGTCACTGGCAAGGTCGCTACCGACCTCGTCCTGGATATCGGTGAGCAGCACTCGTGCTCCCTCGGCTGCCAACCGCCGAGCGGTCGCTGCTCCAATGCCGCTGGCTGCACCGGTGACGATGGCAACCTTTCCCTCAAGTCGTGTGGTGTCGATATTCATCAAACTCTCCGTCCTCGTGCTGGCTCCAGCTAAGCAGACCAACCGCCTCGCCTGGTTGCCTGATGTCCGCGAGTTGCGTCAGGACCGACCGACTCGGGAACAGAGCGTTAGACGTTTCTCCCGATTTCGGTGAGTAGGTCCCAGTCCGGCTTGACTCCGCCAGCAGCGTTGAGCGGGATCACGACTACCTGTGCGGCCCCTGCGTCGTGCTGGGCTGCGATGCGCTCATGGATGGCGTCGACCGAACCCCACGCCACGATGGCATCGACCAGTCGGTCACTTCCGCCATCGGCGAAGTCAGTGTCGTCGAAGCCGAGCGAGCGCCACGCTCGGTGGTAGTAGTCGAGGGTCATGTAGAAGGCGATGGCTTTCCGAGCAAGCTGGCGAGCCTCGATCGGGTCCTGGCACCGAAGACACATCATCATGGGGGAGACGGCGGCGGTGCTGTCGAGGCCCTCCAGCGTCGCTGCGGTTCGTGCCGTATGCGCGGAATTCATCAGGTAGGTGAAGACGCCATCGGCGCGGCTC
>DNHM01000203.1 GCA_003485885.1 Acidimicrobiaceae bacterium | reverse complement strand
TCGTCGCTGGCATCGCTACCGCATGCAACGGCAAGCATGGCTAGTGCAAGCACCGTCGCCAGAAGTTTGAGTAGGGAAGTGCGCATGGGAATTGCTCCTGTGTGGGGGACGCCACCTACTACGACGGCGCCCGAACACCTGGATGCAACTTTCGTGCTACATCGTGGTGACGGATGTCACCTGTTGGGTGAGGGTGGCTGTGTCGTGACTTCGTCGTGGCGCCCTGGGCAGCGTCGAGCAGAGCCTCAAGCTGGTCTACCGTGGTGCGAGCTTCGTCAGCGTCATCAGGTAGCGGGCTGTTTTCGAACGCTGGAAAGTCCGTAGGGACTTCGACTGCAGGCGTTTCTCGTGAAACGTATCGTTCCCAATAGCTGGTTCCGTTTCCTTGTAATCAACTATTGCCTGGCCTGGCGATACCGGGAACTGCAGTATGTCGGCGAGTGCCGCAGGGCCAGCACGCTGAGGAGGAGCAAGCCGAGTAGAAGTCAACTCAGCGAGGTCGATTGTTTCGAACGGCGTCACTGGAGCGGTCAAAGGTTCAAGTGTTGCTGTGGGCTCTGCTGCTGCCGCCGGATCGGTGGCCGGTAGTCCTGGTAGAGCGATAGCCACAACTTCACCGTGGGTCCGGAGGACGCCAAGAGTCGGGTGAGCGAAAGTGGCGAGGTGCACCGGTTGTGCCTCGGTATGGCTGACACCGGTGGGCGCCATGTCCGTAACATCGGCCGCAACTGTGTGCACTGGCGCCATCATTACATCGCCGGGATGTGTGGTCGAGAAGTCGTGCGTCATCGCATCAGAGTGCGTAGCGGGGAACTGATCCTTCACCCAGATGATGGGACCGAATCGTGTCTACAACACGCCCACCTTCGCGGTGCCAGCGACGGGTGCGCCAACATAGGTCCTACAGGAATATGGACTGTCATGGCAACGGCGAAAATAGGTACGCGTGAACTCAGCGCAATCGCAATGACTTTTGTCAAAGTGCGCATCTTGCTCTTTTGGTGCCCGGGCTCAGGTGACCCTTCTACCTGTGCCCATTAATCACTTTCGTCGGGTCCACATGAGTCGGCCTGCCGATCTTGACCATTCGTGACACCTCGATGGGGCAACGCCACTCAGCCCGAAAACGGCGAGAGCGCAGGGCGGAAACCCTGCGCTCTCACATTTTGAACTGTGCCTGCCGCCGCAGGAGGAGTGAAACTACGCGGCGTCGAACGCTGCGGGAGCGTTTTCGCGCACGGTGTTCACGGCACGCTTCACCAGACGACGAGCGGCTTCGGCAGTCACACCGAGATCTTCGCCTACCTCGCGGTAGCTCCGCTTGCGTCCGTCGTGCAAGCCGAAGCGCTGCTCGACTGCGTAACGAGCACGGTCGTCGAGGACGTCGAGCAAGCCAGTGACCATTGCTTCTTCGGCACGGTCCATAACCACGGACTCTGGTCCAGGGTTTGAATCAGGGAGAAGGTCGACCAGTTCGTTGCTGTCATCGTCGCCGATGGTGCGATCGAGTGACGTTGGAGTGGTGAGGCGGTGCAGCCGTGCATGTTCTTCGTCGAGTTCGTCTCCATCGCCAGAGACCTGGCGTAGAGCGGCACGAAGGCTGGCGGAGCGGTCACCGGGAAGACGGACAAGGCTGGCCTTCTGGTCGAGGGCACGGCCGATTGCCTGGCGGATCCAGAACGTGGCATAGGTGGAGAACTTGAAACCTTTCCGCCAGTCGAACTTGTCTACGGCATGCTCGAGTCCAAGGTTTCCTTCTTGGATGAGGTCGAGCAGTTCCATGCCGGGGGGCAACGGATAGCGGCGGGCAACGGATACGACCAGGCGAAGGTTGGCCCGGATGAACCGGTCCTTGGCCATGGCAGCAGCGCGGATCTCACGGTCAAGCTTGCGGCTGCGCTCGCCGGCTTCTTTTACTTTGCGGGCGGCGACGCCCTTTTCGATGATCTGGGAGAGCTCGCGCTCTTCGGCTGCGTTGAGAAGGGCAACGGTGCCGATTTCGTTGAGGTACTGACCTACTGAATCACTCATATGAATGCCTTGTGGTTGTTTGTTGCTTTGGGGGGGGTAGGAGGCGCTTAACGATTACAACCAAATTCCGCAGCGTGGTGTCCCATTGAGAGAAAGTGTTCTGTGGCTCTCAGAGTGGGGGCACCAGTAGCGGTCTGGTAAAGCTGGTCCTGATCGGGTGCGGCGCTGTGAGTGTTGTTCAGCGGCAGGCCGAGGCAGGTGCAGATTGTGGTTGTCAACTAGCGGGAAACGTGGTTCTCCTTTGACAAGACTGGCAAGCCTGTGTGCGGCCTTGTTGCTGCCGTCTTGTCGGGGGGATTTGAAATTGTCGTATCCTGATCGGATTCGGTGCAAGTTCTATTAGCGATTTGATACAGTAGTACAGCTTGCCCTAGGTAATCCAGCATCTTTTTGGCTTTTTACGTGATTCTTCTCCATTTGGGTAGCTATTTGGCCGAGAAAGCGTGTTCCGCGTGACTCGGATTGGCATTTTCGGCGGAACATTCGACCCGATTCACGTTGGGCACCTCGCCGTGGCCAGCGCTGCGGCCCACGGTTTGCGGCTTGATCAGGTCCTTTTCGTGGTCGCTCACCAACCGTGGCAAAAGGTTGGCACTCGCCAGATTACTGATTCTGCTCTGCGGCTCGCCATGGTTGTTGCAGCCACGAATGATCGCGACGACCTCATTGCTTCGTCGCTCGAAATCGATCGTGGCGGATCGTCGTACACGGTTGATACCGTCGAAGAGCTGCGGGCGTTGCATCCCGACGCTGAGCTAGTTCTTGTCGTCGGCAGCGATGTCGTTGCTGATCTGGCTACCTGGCATCGGCACGACGAGCTGCGCGACATGGTTACCGTTGGAGTCGTCGATCGCCCTGGCGATCTTGGGTCAGAAGCCCCGCCTGGCTGGACAGTGGAGCGAATTGCGGCACCACTGGTCGATTTATCGAGTTCACTACTTCGGGAACGTCTCGCCGCTGGCGAACCCGTTGACTATCTTGTGCCCCGTTCGGCGCTAGACATCTATGAGCAGTGGCATACCAATGCACCTGCCGCCGAAGAAGGTTCCCCGTGAGTACTGAATCAAGCGCCCCCGCACACATGATCGACCCCGTGGTCGCATCCTTGGCCGCAGCAGAAGCCCCATGGGCAGCAGTTGCTGCAGCTGCGGCCGAATCAAAACTGGGGACGGCAACCCTGGTGCTCGATGTCGGCGATGCAATCGCGGTCACTGAATATTTCGTGATCACGAACGGCAATAATTCCCGTCAGGTCAAGGCAATCGTGAACGAAGTCGAACATCAGGTCAAACTGGTCGGTGGCCCAAAGCCGATTCGCCTCGAAGGCCAACAAGGGATGGATTGGGTCCTGATGGACTACGGCGACTTCGTCGTCCACGTCTTTTCCGAAGAAGCCCGTGGCTTCTACCAACTCGAGCGCCTGTGGAAAGACTGCGACCAACTCGACTGGCAAGCGCTGGCCGAAACCGCAGGCTGAACGACCCAGCTGTTTGACCTGATCTGATCTGATCTGAACTGGCTGGGCCGGCTGAGTGGAGCTTTCTGGGTGCGTCAGCTGATGCTTTGACCAAGAATGTGTCGCGTTGGGGGCGCACAGGTGACAGCCCGGCGCAAGGTTCGGGCGACAACCCGTCGCATGATGAATGATCGCGATATATCGAGCTACACGATCGTGCTGGCCGCATGCTGACTCGGTCGCTCCATGGCTTCTCGATAGTTGGCGCAGGTCGGGCGCATCCATCGGTGGTGGCATCGGCGTCGGCCTTGCCGGCGCCGTAGTTCCCAACAATCGCAGTCCTGCGCATAGGGCAGGACTTGGGTTCGTTCGGGTAATGAAGCGGTTCAGATCATCCAGAACTGCGCTTTTCCGGGCAGGCGGCAAGTGGGCGTAAAGCGTCTTACTGGGCTCTTGCACACTCCTGCTCGGGTCTTCAGACGACCTTGCAAGAGGGGGCCCAGAGTGGTGGTTGTCGTCGCAGCAGCGGGGACAGATACAGAAACAATCACCACCAGCTCAAAGAAAGAAAAAGAACCATGAACAAGGCAATCGCATCAGGTCTCATCGGATTGATCGCACTGGGCGGCGGTGTCGCAATCGCCGCTCCGAGTGCATTCGCCCAAGACACTGATGATCTCACTCGTGAACAGCGCATCGAGATGCGCCAAGAATCTCGAGCAGAACGTCGGTCCGAGACAGTCGACACACTCACCAGTGTGCTGGGTGTGTCAGACGAAGACCTGCAGGCCGCCCGTGATGCCGGCCAGACCGTGGCCGATATCGCCGCCGCACAAGGTGTTGACCTCCAGACGGTGATCGATGCATTGGTGGACAATGCCCAGGCTCGCCTCGATACCAAGATCGCTGCAGGCGACATTGATGCCGAGCGGGCAGCAGAGATCAGTGCATCGATCGAGGATCGTGTCACGGCACGGGTCAACGGTGAACGTCCTGAAGGCCGCAGTCATCACGGAGGTCGCCACGGAGGTCTCCGTGGTGGCTCAACGCCCAAGGCTGCTCCTGCCGCATAACCCGGTGGTACGAGGACCTGCCACTGGATGAATCGGTTGCATTGACCACAGACTGTGCACATGACACGTCATGTGCACAGTCTGTGTTTTCTCATGGTGATCGTCATTCTCGCTGCGGTGGCGGGTGTTGGGGTCGTGCCGGTGGAATCTCGTGGGGGAGTGCTGACCTGATTTTCCAGTGGCGGCTGGCCGGGTCTTGGTAGAGGGTGTGGTGGTCGGCGTGGAGTTTGGTGTGGCACAGGGTGCACAGGAGTGCAAGTTCGTTGATATTGGTTTTGCCTTTGGCCGGCGCGTTCCAGGGGATTCGGTGGTGTGCGTCGCATTGTGATGGTGGGGTGCCGCACAGGACACAGCCTCGGTCTCGTAGGACGAGTGCGAGGTACTGGGCTGAGGACGCGTGGCGCTGCATGCGTGCGAGCCAGAGGGGTTCGCCGTTGGCGTCAAAGAGCGCAGCGATGATGTCGGCGTATTCGGCGTAGCCGGCCAGTACTGATTGGGGGATGACGCCGAGTCCGATCTGCCGGGCGACTTGTGCAGGGTCGTTGCCGATGAATTCGTCGAGGGTCATGGTTATGACGACTCGAGGCCGGGCAAGCCGGTTGGTGGGTTTGTTGGCTGGTGTTGGCGAGTCGGGTTCTGGGGTGGGGCTGCCGTCGGGGCGGATGGTGACGCCGCAGATGAGTTCGTAGGCGGCGTCGTATTCGCGTTGGGCTCGGGTTCGGGGGTGCTTTGATGTGGGTAGGTCGCGTCCGCCGTCGCGTTTGTAGATTTGTTTGGATCGGGCGGCGATGGCTTCGTTGACTGCCCGTTGGGAGACGCTGTCGCCTTCGAGTGTGGTGACGCCGAGTCCAGTTTTCTTCGAGTTATAGGATTGGGTACGGCGGAGCGCTCGTTGGCGGTCGTGTTCGGTTTGGGTTCCGTCGACGGAGGCTCGGGCTGCGAGCCAGTCGTCTTTGATAGATCGGCCTTTGTCTGGGTCCGCTGCTGCGATATCGGCGATCAAGGTTTCGTCGACAGCTCCGGCCCCGTTGGATTTCGCCGATGCGTCGGCGATGAGATCGAGTTGTTCTTCGGAGAGTTCGTCGTTGGCCAGTTTGTCGCCGAGCGACGCGTTTCGGCCGACGGCTTTGGCCCGATTGACGATGCGTCGTTTGGTATTTCGCGAAGCCTTGGAGTTGGCGAGCAGTTTCTCGGCGTCTCGGGTGTTGCCATCGCTGTGAATGTGATCGGCAATTACCTGGTGTTTGAGCCCGGCTAGTCGTTGTTGTGCTCGTTCCAGCTCGACGACAGCTTCGGTCGGGCCAAGCGTGGCAACGGCGACGGTGATGGTTTCGAGGCCAGCATTGATGGTGGCGACAGCGCTGGATCGGAATCCGGTGTTGATGTCGAAGACTGCGGCCATGTGTTCTACTTTGACACAGGGGTCTGACAATTTGGCCACAAATCCGACCTCGAAAACGAACAAATGTTCGAATCACCTAAATTGGGTAAATTAATTGATAGCCGGCAGCTCACAGTCATGGCCCGGTGCGTTATCCCGGATAGCTCCTAGATGTGCGCCGCTGATCAGCGAGGTCGATCAGAGACTGCGGCGGAAACCGACGAGCTGAATGGCGGCGTCTTTGAGGAAGCGCAGCAGCTTTTTGGGGATCAGGAGATCCTTGGCATCGCCCCAGGTGGTGCCGACCTCGGTGTCGCCACGGCGTGGGCGATGTTGCACAGGGATCTCAACATGGCGGTGGCCGCTGCGGTCTTCGAGGACGGTCATGAGCACGTGGGGTGTGAGCGAGTCAGCGGGTACTTGATCGAGAATGGCTGGCAGGATGTCGGCCCGGTACAGCCGGAACGGGCAGTTGATATCGCGTCGGTTCACCTTGAATGCAGTGCGTAGCGCCAACGGAAGCGCTCCAGTAACAACTTTGCGGTACCAGGGATCGAAGCGAATTTCGCGTTCGCCGGTCACGATGGCGGCGCCGGCTTCGGCGTGGCGGAAGAGCAGCTCTATGTCTTCGGCTTCGAACTGGCCGTCGCCGTCGACTTGCAAGATCCATTCGGCGCCGGTCTGCAACGCTCGCCGGTAGGCATTGAGCACCGTTGGCCCATGCCCAGAGTTGACCTGGTTGGTCTCGGCAATCAACGTGCCGGCGAGTTGTGAGTCCACTGACTTGAGCACCTCGGCGGTGTCGTCGGTCGATACATCGTTCACCACGACAAACCAGTGCTGACCGCTGCATGCATCGAGAACGGCGTCCATGTCGGTAAGAAATCCGGCTATGCCGTCGGCCTCGTTGTAGGCGGGAATGGCGAGCGCAACCGAAGACACCCTGCCTGCTCCGGCCGGTGGCTGAAATGAGTTGGGTTGGCTGGTCACATCAACATCCTTGTTGCAGCAGCACCAACGTCCTTGTTGCGTCAGCGCTGTGATTCTGGTGGGTGACGCCGTGAAATACAAGACGATCACTCGACGGTAGGGCATGAGAACTGGCTACAACATTCGGCTTCGACCCGTCCGCAAGAAAAGTGACGAATATCAACCCAAAAGGACCCCGCATACCGGCTATGGTGTGCTGCTGCAACGGGCTTCGGCCCAGCGCAAGCGTCCGTGCCCGAGCGGCCCAAGGGAACGGCCTGCAAAGCCGTACAGTCATCGGTTCAAATCCGATCGGGCGCTCTGGGTTATATTTGGCCGCTCCGAGGTTGTTTCGAGGAGCGGCTAAATGTCCAACACCCCAACACATGGCAGCGACGTCCAAGAGACGCCCGATTGGTGGAAGGCGTCCGACGGGCGTTTCTATCCGCCGGAGTTGCACCCTGATTATGTGAAATCTGCCGAGCCAGACCCGGCTGTGTCGGCTGCGGTTGCCCCCAAATCGTCGCTTGCTGACCGGCTCCGGGCCGAGGCAGACCGTGTCGGCGACGAAGCGTCGGCCGCTGCCGATGCTGGCGTGGGCTCCCTGGGAGGTACTCCCGAAGCCATGAGCGATGCCAAGAGCACCATCGACGGCGCCCCAGCAAGTGCTGCCGCCGCTACAAGCGGCGGGGTGGCAGACGGTATGCCGCTCACACCCGACTCCATCGACCCTAGGGCCACGATTGCGCAGGGGCTGCCGGCAGCCTCTGGCGGAGCGACGGTCATTCAACGGCCGGGCATTCCGCCATCACCGGGGGCACCTCCAACGAGCCCTCCGAGCATGCCGCCGATGCCGTCTGCGCCGAGCGGTATGCCGCCAGCGCCTGGTGCGCCTCCATCGGCAATGCCTGAGCAGGGGCCCGGAGGCATTACGTATACGGCAGTGTCTCCACCGTTGAACTTCCAAACGCCGGTAGCGCCGGCGGCCCCAGCGGCCAAGGCGTCGAGCGGAACGTCTGGCCTTATGGCTCTCGTGGCTGGTGCGGCGGCAATTGCTGGAAGCCTGTTGCAGTGGGGCAAGGGTTCTGTTGTCGGGAGTAATGGCGCAGAGAGAGCCATTATCGAAGTACCTGGTTTCGATTCGAGTGGCCTGATCACCGCCATCGCTGGTGGTGTGCTGATCCTGGCTGGCATCTTGTTCTTCATGGGTGTGCCGAAGCAGCTCAACTGGGCGATCCTGGCTTTCCTCGGTGGAGCCGTAATCGTCGGCGCTGTCGTGTTCAGCATGATCGACATCGGTGATCTCAGTAATCGTTACGCAGCGCAATGGCAGGCCCAAGGACTCGCTCAGGCGGGTGATGTGATCAGTACCAGCGGCGATATCGGACTCTGGATTACCGGCGCCGGTGGTGTCCTTGGCATTCTGGCGGCGCCATTTGTGAACCGAAGCTGACATCTTCGACAAACAATCAATTTCGAGTGCACCAATTGGGGTGGGCAGCGATGATTTTCTGCTAACATCATGCGCTCTGGCGCCATTAGCTCAGTTGGCTAGAGCACCTGCATGACGCGCAGGGGGTCGGGGGTTCAAGTCCCTCATGGCGCACTCATAAAATCGTTGGAAAGTGGCGGTTCTCGACTGTTCGAGAGCCGCCAGTTTCGCGATTTGAGGCACGCGGGGCCAAACGGGATTTGTTTGCCGGGTTAAACGTGAGACGCCTGTTATCCCTCAGCGCCGGATGGTGGCAGAGGTGCGGTCTCAGAGCGTCATCGCCGCTTCTAGCAGTATCTCAGTTACGTCTCTACCCAGGTCGAGGTTCGCTCTACTCGCGGATTTGTGCGACTTTGAGC
>DNHM01000209.1 GCA_003485885.1 Acidimicrobiaceae bacterium | reverse complement strand
CAGAACTTCGATTGTGGACCAGCTTTCTCGATACATCCTGCATTCTTGAGACCGAACTTGAACCACAACTGATAACCACGTGTATGGATCTTGCAAGCCCGCTGTTTGCAGCGAAACATCGAGGCCTATCACGTGCAGGCCCAGAGTCCCCTGGTCCGGCGGCGCCGCGATATCCATCGTTCGACACACTTCTCGCTGGTCGCTTTGGTTCTCAATCTGTCAGAGATTCTAAGGTCGTCGCTTATGACATCGAAGAAGCACGTGCACATAGCGCAATTCTTGATTCACGGGCCGACGTACCACAGCCATGCCATGTGGCGCCATCCTCTAACACAATGGGAGACCGATACCTGGGCCCGTCCCGAGCTGTACCAGCAGATCGCTCAGACATGTGAACGCGGCTTGTTCGACATGGTGTTCTTCGCCGACCTGAACTACCTCTCCGACACCTATACCGGCGAGCTCGATCCTGCGCTGCGATATGCAGTTCAGGCGCCAGAACATGACCCCATTCCGCTGCTGTCCTTTATGGCAGCGGTAACAGAGAAGATCGGAGTGGCGGCCACGTTCAGCACCAGCCATCATCATCCGTTCTATGTCTCTCGGTTGTGGGCCACAATCGACCATCTGACCCGCGGCCGTGCTGGCTGGAATGTGGTTACGTCGCTCAACCACAACCAGGCCGCGAACTATGGCCAGGAGCGTGAGCCTTCCGAGCGTCGTTATGAGAAGGCACACGAATTCATCGAAGTCTGTAACCAACTATGGGCCAGCTGGGACAAAGATGCCGTGGTTATGGATACTGAGGCACCTCAGTTCGTCGATTCGACCAAGGTCCGACGCATCGACTTCGAAGGTGAGTTCTACTCATCACGTGGCCCATTGAACGTCACCAGGTCACCGCAGACCGGCCCCGCTATCTTGCAGGCAGGCACATCACCGCAGGGCAAAGACTTCGCAGCCAAACATGCCGACGCCATCTTTGCCATCCAACCACGAGCTGTTGATGCCGCAGAGTTATACGACGACATCAAGTCCCGAACTGCCGATGCTGGCCGGGATCCGAACCATTGCGCAGTTCTGTTCGGGGCACAACCCGTCATTGGCGAGACCGACGAACATGCCCAAGAACTGCTTGAGGAACACAATGCGCTCGTGCCGCTCGAAGCAGGGTTGGCGATCTTGTCGGCGCACCTCGACTTCGACCTGGCCAAGCTCGACCCGAACGAACCGATGGCGGATCGCATGGAGCCAGAGTTACAGCGCATGCGCACTCGGTACCTCAATCCAGATGGCTCATCCATGACCGTCGCCGAGGTTGCTCAGAAACATGGCCAAAGTGTGGGCATCCCCCAGTTCGCTGGCACGACCGAATCAGTGACCGACCAAATGCTGGATTACGTCGATGAAGCAGGCGGCGACGGTTTTATGCTTTCGCCGATCCACAACCCAGGATCCATCGAACAGTTCGTTGACCACATCGTTCCTGAGCTTCAGCGCCGTGGCCGATTCCGCACCGAATACACCGGCACCACCGTGCGCGACCACATCCGTCAACAGTCCTGACTCCCACACACAGAAACCCTTCCCCCCACCATGAGCATCGACACTGCGAGACCAGATCTCACCGCCGCGTCTACCGCGAACCAGGCCGACACCGTGCCGACCAAGTCCGAGGTACACGCAGCGCTTCCGCCAGCCGTGTTCGAAGCCAACACGGCCCGTTCGCTTCGATACGCAGCCTTGTCAGTGTTGCTCACAGTGCTACCAGGCGTGTTGGCGTGGAACTTCCTGCCCCTGACGTTGTCATGGACACCGGTCTGGTTGCTGTATGTGTTGGTTGCCGGCACGTGCACAACCGGCGTATGGGTGATCGCCCACGAGTGTGGTCACGGTGCATTCTCGAAGAACAAGTTGGTGCAAGACACCGTTGGTTTCCTGTTTCATTCGGCTCTACTCGTGCCGTACTTCGCATGGCAACGAAGTCACGCAGTTCATCATGCGAAGACCAATCACCTGAGCCAAGGTGAGACCCATGTGCCGAAGCGAGCCGATCGCGACTCGGGGCAGAAGGCGCTCGCTCTCCGCAAGCGGCTCGGGCGGCGCGGCTATGGCGTCTACAACTTGGGCGCCCATCTCCTCGTCGGCTGGCCGATCTACCTGATCTCCGGTGCAACACCGAGCGACGGAGACGGCCGCACCAACCACTTCTGGCCGTGGAAGCCGTTCACCAACAAGCTGTTCCCCGCGCGTTTCACCCGTCGCGTCATTGCGTCAACCATCGGCGTCGTCACAATGATTGTGGTTCTCGTCTGGTGGGCCGCAGCGACCAGCCCGATGCTTGTCGTGGCGCTCTACGTTGGCCCCTATCTGGTCAACAATGCATGGCTTGTCACCTACACCTGGTTGCATCACACCGACGTCGACACTCCTCACTTCGACGGCGACGAATGGTCCTATGTCCGGGGCGCCTTCTGCTCGATCGATCGCCCCTATGGCCGAGTGCTCGACACCGTGCACCATCACATTGGCTCGACCCACGCTGTACACCATCTCTTCTCGAGGATTCCGCACTACCACGCTGTCGAAGCGACGAACGCAATCAAGGCAGCCTTCCCCGAGATGTACCAGTTCGACCCCACGCCGATTCATACGGCGTTGTGGCGGCTGAGCACTGACTGCGTGGTCGCAGCCGAGACCGAGACCGAAGGTGAGTGGCGCTACGTCGCTCGGGCCTGAGCGGTCTCAACCGGGTTCACTGAACCGGTCACGATCTTGAGCGCTGGCAGGGTGACCACGAGCACGCCGAGAACAACCAGCCCGCCGTAGAGATTTGCCCACACTGCACCAGCAGCGTCACCGATGATGCCGGTGATCGGCCCGCCGATAGGTGTGCTTCCCAGAAACACCACGCTGATCAGGGCGAGGACCCGACTGCGGATCTCTGGGCTGGTGCGTTGTTGCACGATGATGTTCGACGAGTTCATATACGACGTCATTCCAGCACCTAGTGGCATGACCAAGAGGAAGGCTGCCCATGTTGCAGTCACAAACGAGAAGGCGATCAGAGATGACCCCAGCAACGCTGCACAGATCAGCATGAACCGTTGTGACACAACTACCAGACGGGCTACGAACAAGGATCCAGCGATACTACCGATGCTCATCACCGACAACAGGTAGCCGTAGTACTCGTCAGACTCACCGAGTCGTTCGGTGACCGTAAGCGGGAAGGCCACCGTGTGGTTGAACGCAAAGGTGGCGATCAAGGCGAACCCGCCGATGGTGATCCGCAGCACCGGGTCGGCCCACACCTCGCTCAGGCCGTCGCGAATCGGCGTAGCAGACTTCACGCTCTTGGGTAAGAGGTGGAAACGCGACGTATCCATGGTATTCATCACGAACAGGAAGAAGATATAGGTCACGCCATTCAAGAAGAAGGCGCCGTGGGTGCCGACGGTCGTGGCCAGGACTGCCCCGAGTGCCGGCCCGAACAAGCGAGAACCCGTCATGACCGTGGTGCTCAACGAGAGCACGTTCGCAAGCTGTTCAGGCGGCACCATCTCGGTGACCATCGTTCGACGTGTCGGGTTATCGAACGCTGTCAAGAAACCCTGCGCCATCGAGATGCCGTAGAGCAGCGGCAACGTTTCCATGTCGAGCCAGTCGACAAGACCAAGTACCAACGCCAGGATGCCGAGTGCGCCTTGCATCTGCATGGTGCGGCGGTGCCGATCAACGCGGTCGGCAATCGCACCGGCGTACAGCCCCAAGAACAACAGCGGGGCGAAACGACACGCGGTCACGATGCCGAGCTCAAGGCCGCCACCGCCGAGCTCCCGCACGAGCAGCACAAGAACCGTTAACTGGGCCCAGGTGCCGATATTGCTGATGGCGATGCCACCGAAGAAGATCCGCACATTGCGTTCTTTGAACGACCGCAGCGGGTTGCCGGTGTTCTTGACCGGCTCGCGCGTTGTCGTCACGTCGACCGAGGATAAGCCGACGCCCAACAGACCTGCACCTGCTGGACCCACGTCAGGTGTCTAAGCGCTTCATACCACCGGATCAGGTGACAGAACTGGTTAAGCGGCACGAGACATCTGACGAGGCACTGAGAACACCGGCGGGGCGTATGCTCACGACGTGAGTGCACCGAAGACCTTCGCCGAAGTCATGCAACTTGAGGCACACGGCCCCGACACTTGGGTCGGGTTAAGCCCGCCGTACGACTGGGGCCGGGTTTATGGCGGGCAGGTGGTGGCACAAGCGTTGCGGGCAGCACTCCATTCGGTCGACGAGGGTTTCCATCCCCATTCACTCCATGCCTACTTCATTCGTGGTGGCGACGTGACGGAGCCGATTCGGTACGAGGTCGACCGACTGCGCAACGGCCGCAGCTTCTGCACCCGAGCTGTTGTGGCACGGCAATCTGGCGGCGCCATTCTGCACCTCTCGTGTTCGTTTCAGCGGTTCGAAGAGGAAGCCGACGTGCAGACTGCGCGTATGCCGATTGCACCAGCGCCGGAAGATATGCGGGGCCAGCGCGATAGCTGGCCTTGGATCATGGAACGTCGTTCGATGGGCACCTATCCCGGCTCAGGCAAGTCCATGGGCTGGGTCACGCTGACCGACCCGCTCGACAATGATCCGCACCTACATGTGTGCGGCCTCGCGTTTACCAGCGACACGATTCAGTTCCCTGCTGCTCGCAGCCTGCATCCCTTGTTCACCGGCGATGAGAACAACCACGAACAATTCATTGGCGCCAGCCTGGACCATTCCATGTGGTTCCATCGGCCGCTACGAGCCGACGAATGGCACCTCTACGAATGGGAATGTCGGGGACTCACCGGCGCTCGAGGAATCACGATCGGCAATCTGTTCGCTCAGGATGGCTCGCACATCGCTTCGATCGCTCAAGAACTCCTGCAGCGCGAACGTAAACCGAAGACCTGAGCGGCGCACACGATGGGCATGCCACTGAGGCTCGCTGACTATCTCGTGTCGCCTCGACGATGCACCGTGGACTCACCGGTCGGGCCTCTGATGGTGATCGCCGACAACACCGGGATCACTCACATCCTTTTTCCGACGCACACATTGGCCGATCTCGGCCTCGTGTCCGAGGACGTACCCGAGGCCAAAGATGACCCTGTGCTGCTCAACGCCGCCCGCCAGCTTGCCGAGTATTTCGACGGTGACCGTACTGCTTTCGATCTACCGTTACATGTCGAGGGCAATGACTTCGAAGTCGACGTGTGGTTCGCTATGCGGTCCATCCCCTATGGCGAGACCATCTCCTACGGTAAACAATCAGACATCGCCGGTCACCCTGGGGCATTCCAAGCCGTGGGCGCTGCCAATGGCCGCAATCCGATCCCGATCGTCGTGCCCTGCCACCGAGTAGTTGGCAGCGACGGCTCCCTGGTCGGCTTCGGCGGCGGTCTCGACGTCAAACGTTTCTTGCTCGACCTGGAGTCCGGGGTCCAACGCCTCTTTTGACGAAAAGTTATGTTCCCCTGGGGAGGTAACTTTTCACACACTCAGGTGGGCGTCTTCGGTCATGCCGATCATGTTTGCAGAAACGGCGAATTGAATGGCTTGGTTGGGGATTGTGCAGTCGCGACTTTCGACATCGATACAACGATCTTGCAGTCGGCTATGACGAGGTGTGGTTCGCTTGCGCGGCACGCAACCCGATACCGGATCCGGCACCGGTGAAAGTCGCGTG
>DNHM01000294.1:8516-15936 GCA_003485885.1 Acidimicrobiaceae bacterium | reverse complement strand
TGCAGGGATCGGCTTCCTCGAGGCGACATACCGTTACCTGGTCGAACGCACCGATGTCGCGCTCGACGATGTGAGCATCACTACCGATCACATCCGGTACCTGCACCGCGACGGCAGTATCGCGCACGACAGTGATCATCGGTATCTGTTCAGTTCCTGGAACGCGGTGTATCGCCAACTGATGAATCACTGGGGTACCGAGCGGTATCTGTTGGCCCACGACATGACCTCGTTCGAGCAGAACGACGATCGAGTCGTGGTCCACTTCGGCGATCAGCCTTCGGCGGAGGTTGATCTGCTGGTATGCGCTGACGGTGTGGGTTCCACGGGTCGGGCCGCGCTGCAACCCCAGGCCGATCAGGGGTACGCCGGGTATGTGGCATGGCGAGGCATGGTGCCCGAGGCTGATCTACCACCGGCGGTTGCTGCTCGTTTCGTCGACGCCATTACCTACTACGTGTATGCGAACAGCCACATCCTGGTGTATCCGATTCCTGGGATCGATGGGTCCGTGGAACCGGGCGACAGGCTGATCAACTTCGTGTGGTACCGGAACTATTCGCCGGGCGGCGAGTTCACCGATCTGATGACCGACCGCAACGGCCGGCTTCGGGACTTGTCCCTGCCGCCGGGCACGGTCAGCGCCCATCACGATGCCGAGGTGCGAGCTCACGCAGCGGCCCGGCTCCCGCCGCCCATCGCCCAGGTGGTCGAGTCGGTGCAGGACCTGTTTGTGCAGGTCGTGTACGACATTGAAGTCGAGCAGATGTCGTTCGGTCGGGTCTGTTTGTTGGGGGATGCAGCGTTTGCTGTGCGCCCACACGCAGCTGCAGGCACGGCCAAGGCAGCCGAGGACGGGTGGGTCTTGGCATCGTGTCTTGACCGTGCGTCGTCCGTGCCCGAGGCGCTGGCGGACTGGCAGGTCAGTCAGCTGAAGCTCGGCAAACAGCTGCTCGACCGCACCCGCGACATCGGTCGACGATCGCAGATAGATAACTCGTGGACACCGGGTGATCCTGACTTCATCTTCGGACTACACGAGCCAGGGAACTGACATGGCCGATATGGCACGTCGAGAGTTAGCCGCACGGATGGCCGAGGTCGCTGCCGAGTTGAGCGACACCTGTTCGCCTGCCCAGCACGAAGCGTTGCGGTGGCAATTCGATCACGAGGAACGCGAAACCTGGTTCTACACGCCAACCGATCATGGCGGCCTGTCGCTGCTCGAGATGTCGCCGACGCAACATCGACTGACCCACAAGCTGCTGGCGACCGGTCTGTCACATGCCGGCTATGTCACGGCCAACGCGATCATGACGCTCGAGAATCTGCTGGATCAGATCGAGGGTTGGTCCCAATCGTTTGGTCGAGAGCGGGCTCGCGATCCGCTGCTGTATTGGATTGCCATCTTCGGCGATCCGGCCGATGATTCATGGGCGTGGCGATTCGGTGGCCATCACATTTCGCTGCACTTCACCATCGTCGACGGTGACGTCGTTGGCACCACACCATGTTTCTTCGGGGCAGACCCGGCTTCGTCGCCACTGCTTGGGCCCCATCCGTTTCGGCCGCTGGGTGGAATCGAAGATCTAGCCCGGGACCTTGTGCACTCATTATCTGATGATCAGCGGCGGCTCACGGTACTTTCGCCTGCACCTCCGATCGACATCGTCACAGCGAATCGCACGACCCTGACAGAGGGTGATGCCATGTTGTCGATCCCGGTCGTGTGGCGGGGCCGACTCGAGGAGAGCCTGCACAATTTCATGGCCAACGCCGATGCCCACTTCCGAGGCGTTGTCGGCTTGACCGACGCCCATGTGCAAGATCTTGCCTTCTCCCGACGGCCGAAGGGGATCCCAGCGAGCGCGCTGGATGACCCGCAACGCGAGATGCTGCGGTCGCTACTCGACCTGTATGTAGGCCGGGTTGCCGACGAGGCAGCCGACGCTCAGGCCGCTAAATATGCAGGCGATCGGCTGCACGACGTGCACTTCCTCTGGGCCGGAGGCACCGAGACGGGTGATCCGATGTATTACCGGCTGCAAGGCGCATCGTTGATGGTCGAATATGAGAACGCAGTGCGCAACGCGAACCATGTGCACACGGTGTGGCGTGACTTGGACAACGACTGGGGTCGCGACGTGCTGGCCGAGCACCACGCAACTCACCAACACCGCGACCGCCACGATCACTAGAGCATCGTGCTCAGATGCCCCTGCTCAGACCCCAAGGCTCATATGCCCAGGCGACGTTGTTCGGTGGCGATGATTTCGGCTTCGTTCTGGGTGTCCGAGATGGCTGCGTCGATCGCGTCTGGGTTCGTGATGTCGATGGCGCCGGGCGCTGCGTCTCGTAGATGACTCTCGCGTGCGTAGTCGGCGAACAGTGCCGACTTGCGGGCAAGAACCTGGACCATGTGTTCGTCGACGCTGTCTTCGGTGAGCAGGCGGTGGACGTCGACCGTTCGGGTTTGGCCCATGCGATGGCTGCGGGCGATCGCCTGCTCTTCGGTGCTCGGTTTCCACTGAGGTTCGGTGATGATCACCACTGACGCGGCTTGGATGTTCAGGCCAACTCCGCCTGCTTCGATCTGGCTGATGAGTACACACGGCTCGAGATGTTCGGTGAACCGGTCGATGAGCGCTTGCCGCTCACTGGCGGGAACGGTGCCGTTGATCTGGCCGATGACTTGGCCTCCGAGCGCGTCGGCGGTGCGGTCGAGCACGTCTCGGAAGTAGGAGAACACGATCACCTTGCGCCCGTTGGCAACCGCCTCGGCCACGATCTCGCGCAGTCGGAAGAGTTTGGGTGAGTCCTCGGGATTCGGCGTCATGAACGCGGCCCGGCGCATGGCCATGAAGTTCCCACCGGCAACAGCTTCGCGGTAGGTGTCGAACGAGATGCCGTCGAGTGTGATCCATTCGTCAGTCTCGATCTTGTCGGGAAGCTCGTCGAGTACGTCTTCTTGATTCCTGCGTAGGTAGACGGGTGCCACAGCCTTACGGAATGCATCCGCGCCTGCGAGCCCAGCGTTCGGGTCGATGCTGCGGGCTACGTCGGGTCGCACCATGGTCACGAGTGCTTTGAACTCATCGACCCGGTTCTCCATTGGTGTGCCGCTCATGAGCATCGTGTAACTGGGTGTGACCAGCCACCTTTCCAGGGCTTGGGTGCGTTTGGCGTCGGGGTTCTTCACGTAGTGGGCCTCGTCGACAACGATGGCAGCCACGTCGATCGCTGGTACGTCGATGCGGCTGAGTGTGCCGAAAGTCGTGATCGCGACGCCTCCGTGTTGTTCCCAGTCCTTGATGCTGGCGGCGCGGTCGGGGCCATGGAGTCGCACGACACGGTCGAGGTGGGTGTGGCGAGCAGTTTCGTGTTCCCAATTGGCCAGCACACTCGCCGGGCATACCACGAGGAAGTGTTTGTAGCCCTTGGCTTGCAGATGGCACAGCACGGCGAGCGCTTGGATCGTCTTACCCAAGCCCATTTCGTCTCCCAGGATGGTGCGCACCTGGGCCAAGGCGAACTTGGCGCCAAATGCCTGGTAGCCGCGTAAGGACACATCGAGAAGGCTCTGGTCGAGCTCTACTGCTTTGATGCGTTGCACCAGTTCGGTCGGAAGGAACCCTCGCGCTGCATCGGTGTCGGCGGCGCCGGTGAGCTCGGCCAGCACGCCGTTGTAGAAGATGGGCCGGGACAGGTAGTCAGCCCAAAGGTCAAGCCTGGCGTTGGCCTTCCGATCGACGGCTTCGTTCGCCGCCTGGATCTGAGCTGCGAGACCGGTCGTAGTTGTTGCGTCGACAACGCGAGCGAGTCGATGCAGGGCCGCCTGGGAGGCTTCTTTCCGACGGCGCCCGGCGAAGAATCGGCGGACAGGTCGTGTCTGCAGTCGGGCCGTCTCCAAGTCGGCACTGATCGAGCTGGCAAGCGCCACGAGCTGGGGGCGGATCGGGTCGACCGCTTCTTGGATGGTTGCGAGCGAGCCGAGCGCCTGCAACAGGTCGGCGTGTTGTGGAGGCTGGGTTTCGACGTCGAAACGGACCTTGGTCGAGCGGCGAACGGCGTCTTCCAACTGGTGAGCGGCGGCGATGAGTTGGCCGGACGTTTTGGGTCCGACGCCCTTGATCGCTTCGAGTTGGTGGCGGCTGGCTTGGCGGACGGACAGCACGGTGCGCAGACCAGCGTCCTCGACGGCGCCTACTCGAAGCGCACGTTCGGTCGCCTGCTGCAACGCATCGATCGGCATCGCAGCAAGGCGGGCCTGAACCTGTGGTTCAACGATGTGACCGTAAGCGTCTTGGGCAGCGGTCTCCGCAGACGCCAGTGCCTGCAACAGGAACGCGGCCTCTGCTGCCAACCGTTGCGCTTCGCGCACAATGTCGCGTGGGTCTGTGCCGGGTGTGTCTGTGCCGGGTGGGTCTGTCATCTCGCCGTTCAGGTCCCAAACGTTAGGTCAGCCCAGCGGCAAGGCCAAGGCTTCGATGGCGGCCGGATCTCGCCTTCCGGTTGGAGGGGCGGCGTCGCGCCCGATCAGGCGGTGACAAAAAACACTCCAGGGTGCCGCCGATAGGTTTCAGAATTCGTGTCACCGTGAGGTGGGCGGTCACGTCGAACTCGCGGCGACCAGTGCACAAGGTCCTCCGGCCGAACCCGGAGCGCACAGGGTTATGCGACAGGTCTATGCCGCAGCCAACGTCATGTGTCGGGCTGCGAGTCCCTCTTCTCCGGTGAACAGTGCATGCCTCATGCTTCGAAGCAGCGGGGGTGTGTGGTTCAACGACTCATGATTGGCGAGGCGTGGTGCACAACCATCAGCCATCGGCCATCGTTCCAGCTAAAGATGTTGAGGCCCGACGTGGACGAGGTCGATCCGCTTTCGTCGACCAGGTTCTCATCGATTGAGACATAGGCGAGCGTTCCATCGGCCACGACCAGCTCGTTGGTCAAGATGAACTGCAGGGTTTGCGGCCCGTTGAAGATGCTGGCATAAGACTGCAGGATCTTGTCGGTTCCGTGGATGGGTGGCCATCCCGGGTGGGTGCACACGGTCCGGTCGCTTGGTTCCCACAGGCTGGACATGGTCGCAAAGTCCTTGCGTTCGAACGCGTCGTAGTACGCAGCGTTTGCCGCCGATGCCATTGCCTGGCGGTTTCTGTCGTCGTCATCCACGGGGCCCATTGTGGTTCACCGACGACTGCGGGGTGCATCCTCGTGGGTTGACGGATTGCAGTTGTCAGTCGGTCAGGCACGCTCGGGCTGCGGCGACCAGCTCAACGAAGTCGGCTCGTTCGGCCGGCTCGAGTGGTTCGAAGGACCGGGCGGTGGCGATGGTGGTCAACTCCTCGACCCGGACCCTGGCTTCTGGGTCCGGTGTCGGGTGTGGTGCACGCCATCCGAAACCTTCGGCCCATGCCGAACCGGCTCGCACCGGGTCGTCGGTGGACATGATTGTGGCGTGTGGTCCAAGGCCGGCCGCATGGCAAGCCGCCAGATGTGCGCCGCCTCGGAGTTCACGCAGCACATTCAGGTTGATGGTCGCGTCGCCGGCGGCGTCGCCGGGAAGTGGTATGAGCGTGGAGCCGGCGAACAGCGTGCCGATGGAGAGATCAGCATGGTCGATGACCTTGCGAGCCAGATCTGCCAACCGTCGGCTTCTGGCATAACGGTCAGTGCGTTGCGGCCCCATGTAGCGGCACAGCCGAACCATGCAAGAGCTGCATCCCACGCCGAGAGCGAGGCGGGCCGAACGCTCCAGTATTCGCGCACTGCGCTCGGTGCCATGAACCCAAGTGCAGATGCAGCGACCGATGGGTCCACGTCACCGAGCACCCCGGCGCGTCCGCTGACCCAGAACCCGAATCGCCCGGAAGCGACCAGTTCGAGTTCGGCAGCCCGGGCCGCAGTGGCGGGCGACACCATCCACGCCCGTCCAAATTCGAGGATTGGCTTGCCGGTGGCTTGGGCCACATCGATCGTTGTCAAGGTCGTCATGCCGATCGACGTTAGCTCTGTGCACCTGCAGGCTGATGTTTCGCTCTTCTCATCGACCAGCCGTTGGCCGATCGTGAAGTGTCTACCCGAGGGGGTGGAGGACGCAGCCGTGGTGGGCTGACGACACCAGCCGGGTGTATTTCTCGCGGACCGAACCGGGGCGCACGTCGGCCGGTAGTGGCGGCGCGGTCCACTGTTGCATTCGTTGTGCGAGTTCGTCGTCGTCGATGTCCAGTGTCACGGTGCGCGTTGCGGGGTCGATGGTGATCGAGTCGCCATCGTGGACGACCGCGATGGGACCGCCACGAGCGGCTTCGGGCGACACGTGCCCGATCAGGATGCCGTGGGATACACCCGAGAAACGGCCGTCGGTGATGAGGGCGACATCCTTGCCGAGACCCCGCCCTTGGAGCTCGATGGTGAGCATGACCATCTCGGGCATGCCGGGTTCTCCGACGGGTCCAACGTTGCGCACGACGATGACATCGCCGTGCGTGATCTGGCCGGCGCGGATCGCGTCCATGGTGTCGCGTTCGCTTTCGAACACTCGGGCGGGGCCGGTGAAGCTGCCGTTGTCCAGGGTCTTGCCACCGAGCTTGAGCACACAACTCTCGGGTGCCAGGTTGCCGGTGAGCACGGTGATGTGATTGTTGGCTGGGGCGATCGGTGTAGCGGCCGGCAACACGATGTCTTGGTCGCCGAGTTCGTCGAGCGTTGGCACGTCGGCCAGGTTCTCGGCCACGGTTTTGCCGGTGATCGTCATCGCGTCGCCATGAAGTAGGCCGGCACGCAGCAGTTCCTTCATCACCACCGGCACGCCGCCAACCTGGTGGAGCGACACCATCGCGTACGGACCGTGTGGTTGCAGGTTGGCGATGAGCGGCACCCGTTCGCCGACCTGTTGGATGTGTTCGATCGTGAGCGGCACGTCGGCTTCTCGGGCGATCGCCAGCAGGTGCAGGAACATGTTGGTCGAGCCGCCCATGGCATAGGCGGTGGTGATGGCGTTTTCGAACGCCTGCATGGTCATGATATCGCGGGGTCGAAGCCCGGTTTCGAGTGCGGCGATGAGAGCGTCGACGGTCGGCCCGATCTGGCTCAGGACATCGTCGTGCAGGTTGCTGGTGGCATCGATGTCGGCCGGGTGGGACGCGCCCATGGGCAACATCATGCCCATTGCTTCGGTGATGGTGCTGATCGTGTTGGCGGTGAACATGGCGCCGCAGGTGCCGCTGCCGGGCATGATGTTGGTCTCGATACGCAGCAGCTGATCCGCGGTGATGCGGCCGGCTCCTTCGGCGGCGCGAGCCTCGGCGTAGTCCAGGATCGTGAGATTGTTGCCCTTGGATGCCCACGGCTCGAAGTCGACACATCCGGGCGAACTCGTGCCGGGGTAGATCACGATGCCGACATCGTTGGTGCG
>DNHM01000294.1:238-8447 GCA_003485885.1 Acidimicrobiaceae bacterium | reverse complement strand
TGATGGGCGCGATGTCCTAACTCGATCGCGTCGGCGATCAGGTCACGTGACACCAGGCTGTAGCCGGCGTTGGGTGTGCCCTGGGTGAGAGCGTCGGAGACAGCGGGCGCTCCCACCAGCAATCCTTGGCCGCCCCGAGCTTCGATCGCTTGCAGGATCAGGTCGCCGATTTCGCGTACCCGGTTGTTGCACCGGTGCGCGTTTGTGTACGGCGCGGCCACGGTGATGATGGCGGTGCGGCCAGCAACGTCGGCGGGATCAAATCCCGCGGCCCGCAGTTCTACGTTGGCCCGAGTCCAGTACCGAGTTCGATCGTCAGTGCTCATGACCAGACCGTAGACCGCGGGTGGCCTGGACCTAAAGAGTGAGAAAGGCCCCGGCTCCGGGTTCAGACCTGGAAGCCTGCGGCAAAAGTACTCCTGCGGTGTGACACAGTCGGTGAAGTCGCGGCGTGTCGGCCATACTGATCGACCACGTTCACCGCATGTCGAGAGAGCCTTCATGGGTATTGCCGTTCCGTTTCCTGAGACGCTGCCTGCTGGATATGCATGGCTCGACGACGAGCCAACGTTCGATCCAGCAAGGCATCTTCAGCTCGAGGCTCCTGTCGAGATCGTGATGCTCGCTGACCTCGGCTACGGCGAGGACGAGATCGCGACCAAGGCCACGCCGGTTGCGGTGTCATCACCATTTCGGATCCTGAGCGACGAGGGTGCGGCCATCATGTTGGAGACGGCGCGGCGGCTGCGTCCCTACGCTCGTAATGCTGGCGATCGCATCGAGAATATGGTGCGGGGCGGCTGTTATCGATCGAAGTGGTTGCGTGACCTGTGTATTAGTCAGGAGCTCAATGCGCATCTCGAGGCGATCTACGGGATCGACATCGCTCCCCACCCGATGCCGATGCATCTTGGGCATATGAACTTCTCGCCGAACCATGTTGAGAAGCCGATCGATAAGTGGCATCACGACACATTGCCGCTCGACTTCGTGTTGACGGTCACGGACCCGGCCAAGGTCGACGGCGGTCGGTTCGAGTATTTCGTGGGAACGAAACACGAGGCTGCCCAGCTGGCATCGACAGGCCAGGTGCCGCCGCGTGAGCGGACCGTGCAGCCTGAGTTCCCCGGTCCGGGTTATGCGATTGCGCTGCACGGCAACATGGTCGTGCATCGGGCTGGTCCGCTGCATTCGGTGTGTGAACGGATCTCGATGGTCAACGGCTATGTCGCGCTCGACACGTCACGCGAGGAGCAGAGTCGAACCAAAGACCTGATTGGCGTCGACGACCCCGAAGTGTTGTTCACCGAGTGGGCGAAGATGGCGGCATGGCGAACCAAGGGTCGCTTGGCCACCCTGATCGATCAGTTGGAGTTCACCAGCGACGGCGATGCTGTTATCGCTGAACTCGAGTCGGCTATTGCCGACGCGACCCGCGCCATCGAAGACATGCGTTCGGGCGAGGGCATGCCAGAGCACTACGGCAACTAGCCCTCGGTCGAGGGCGACTCGCTTCGAGAAGTCGAGGACACCAACGGGTTCTGGGTCCAGACTTGATTGCGGAATCGACGTTGCGGTTGACCCTGCGTGAGTCGCACGACGTCACTGCTCTCAGGGCAGGAGGTGCGGTGTCAGCTTGAGACCGGGCGAGCGGCGGCGATGGCGATTGCTTCGCCTGCGTTGCACACCTCGGCGTGCAGCGTTCCCGCCTCGACCATGCACAGGTCGCCAGCGCGCATCTGTTGTTCGTTGGATTCGAACTTGAGCGTGAATTCGCCGCTGGTCATGAGCAGCACTGCATCGAATGGATGCGCGTGCATCTCGGGATTGCCTCGTACGGCAAAGTCGACGACGTACGGCTCGTCGTAGCCACCCTCGGTCCGGATGCGGTCAAACTCGGTTCGGCTCATCGCAAAAACCTACGACACGGACCGACCCGTGTGGAAACTGTGGTCAGCTGAGTACGTCTATCCAGTGGGTCGCGTTGTCGGGCTCGAACGTGTCGAAGCCGAATTCGCGACCTGGCGGCATGCCGATATTGAACCCTTGCACTTTTGGTGATGATTTGTCTATGAACCCTTCGACCTCGTCGTCGCCGTGGATGAGGGCAATGATCAGACTTGCTTCGTTCGCAGTCAGATTGGCGGCAGCAAGTTTTGCTGCCAGTTCTTCGGTGAGTCCAGTATTCGACATGGGCGTCCTTTCAACGGCGTGGAGTACCTCATGACGGCCTTCCGGTCAGAGCGTTACAGGTCGAAGTGGTCGATATCTCCGACAATGTGCGGGTGACAAGCCGAGGATTCTGTTCCGAACAAGGCGATGGGCTCGACGATGTCTAAGCGCTCGCCAATTCTTGGCAGCGAGCCCATAGTGCGTCGTCGATGTCCACCTCGTTCGCTCGATTCCGACCGGCGCCCGGGAGTCGGGCCCCCGGCTGGTCATCCACGAGTTCGGCGAGTTGTTGCAGCCGTTCGATGAAGACGCCGTCGGAGTGAGCGGTCGGGTCGATCACGAGATAGTGCTGCCCGATGTTGTGTGGTGGACCGTCGGGGGCTTTGAGTGGTGGGATGTCGGCACTGAGATTGGAGCCCGTCAGCGCACCTGCGAGGAGTTCGACGAGCAGTCCAATGCCGTAGCCCTTGTGCCCTCCGGCCGAGAGCATCGAGCCGGCAACTGCCGCCGATGGATCCGTTGTTGGATTGCCATCGGCATCGACAGCCCAACCTGCGGGTATCGACTCGCCGTTGGCGGCTGCCATGGTGATGGTGCCCAAGGCAACGGCACTGGTGGCGAAGTCGAACTGGAGCGCAATTCCGCCTGCACCATCGGGAACGGCCATGGCGATCGGGTTGGTGCCCAACAGGGCGCGTGATCCGCCAGGGGGTGCAACGCGGGGCGACGCGTTTGTGGCACCGATGGCGATCATGCCGGCTAGGGCAAGTTGTTCGGTGAAGTAGCCGAGCGAGGTGGCGGTGTGGGAATGGGCAACCGAGAAGGAGCACACGCCGTTGGTGTGGGCTGCGGCGACCGCGTGTTCGAGGCCAGCTGCGAATGCGGGTTGGGCGAAACCGAACCCTGCGTCGACGATCACGACGCCGGGTCGTGGTGTGGTCACCACTGGTTCTACTGCGCCATTGACCCGACCGGTGCCGAGTTGTGTGCAGTAACTTTCGAGATAGTAGAGACCGCAGATTCGGTTGCCATTTGCTTCGGCCACTGCCGTGGCATGAGCGACATTTTGTGCGACGTTGGGTGCAGCCCCTGCGGCAACAAGGGCCGCGTTAGCGACGGACTCAATTTCTGAAACGTCTACACAAACCATAAGCGGCATCGTAGGCCGGATTTCGCCACAAGGGTTTGCGTTTGCCACGGCGATATCGGCTCAGTCCTGCACGGCCTTGGCCAACGTGACGCACATGGTCAGATAGTCAGCGTTGGGGAGGCTTCGTCCGCCAGCGGGATGTTCTTCGAGTTCGAACAGTGCGTTGTGGAGCATGCGCACGATCACCCAGTCACGGGCGCGGTCCTCGTCGAGGCGTGCGGCGTCGATCGTTGCGTGGAAGCGGGCGCGTATGCCGTCGCGCACGCTTTGTCCACTAGGTGCGTTGGCGAGTTCATCCCAGCGGTTCCAGAGCAGGGGAGCGATCTCGTAGTGAGGGTCGCCGCTCACTGGTTTGGGGTCGATCGCCAACCATTCCGGCCCGTCGGTGCGTAACGATGCGAGCACGTTGGCGTAGTGGAGGTCGCCGTGGATCAGCGTGCCGTTGGTGGCAGTGTCGGTTGCGAAGTCGCGCCCCAGCGACACAGCGTGTTCGATCAGGCTCCGGGGCAGGGGAGCGCTGCGGGGTAATGCGGCGAGTCGTTTGGTCCATGGGCTGATGTAGGAGGTCAGCGTGCGCAGCTGTGGCAGGGCAGGCACGTGCAGCATCTTGTAGAGCGACCCCACGATCTGGCATGCGTCGAGGTCCCAGCTGTTGGTTAGGTCTTGGGTGTCGAGCCGTTCGAGTAGGAGTGCGCCTCGGTGGGGGTCGGCGCGTAGAAGTCGTACCGCACCGCTGCCGTGCCAGTGCTGCAGGGCCAGGTGTTCGTGTTCGGATTCATCGTGGGGGAAGCCGATCTTGAGCATGGCCGGGCCGGTCGAAGCAATGACGGGTAGGACAAGCGCGGTGTAGCCGTGGAGCGCTGGCCCGTCGGGGGTCAGCTGCCATTCTTGTGAGATGTCGCGCACGAGCCGAGGGAGATGGTCGACGAAGTCCGCCCAGTCGGGCCCACGATCGGCGAAGGCAAGGACCTCGACAGGAAGCACGGTTCATTCTGTCAGGAGACGTTGAGATTCCGGGGGGCCGAGCGTGCGCGCATGCTGACGTAGATCGGCCATGCGTTCTCTAGGTAGCCATGCGTTCTCTAGCTGACACGCTCCCGGTGTGACGCATCGGGCGGTGCGACTACTGTCAGGCGAGTCGGGTGCGTGAGCATCGCGGCAACGACACATGGAGGGGGATCCATGGCAGTATCGATCAACGACAGCGTGGCGCTTGTGACCGGCGGGGCTCGCGGCATCGGCGCGGCCATCGCCGGCTGTTTGGCCGACGCCGGCGCCAAGGTGATGATCGCAGACATTGGGGTCGACGCACAGGACAGCGGTGATTGGCGGTATGCGCTGGCCGATGAAGCCGACCTCGACGAAGCACTGGCACAAAGTGACCACATCAGTGCAACCCATGTGGATGTCACCTCGCCGCAGAGTTGTGCTGCTGCTGTGGCTGCCACGGTTGCCGAATTCGGCCGGCTGGACATACTCGTCAACAACGCAGGGGTCGTCGACAGCGGCAGCGTGGCCGACTTCGACCCCGAATCGTGGGACCGGATATTCGCAGTCAATGCCAAGGGCATCTTCTTGATGACCCAGGCTGTGCTGCCCCATCTGCAGGCCGCCGCCAATGCCAGCATCGTCAACACGGCATCCATCGCTGGCAAGAGGGGTTATCCCAACATGTCGGCCTACTGCGGTTCCAAGTTTGCCGCGATCGGGATCACGCAGTCGCTGGCGGCAGAGTTGGCACCGACCAATATTCGTGTCAATGCCATCTGCCCGGGAATGGTCGGCACCGCGATGTGGCTGGACCACCTGTTGCCCACCGAAGCAAGTTCGGCTGCGCAGCGCAACGAAGAATTCGAGGCCCGCATGGAAAGCACCATTCCACTTGGACGGGCCCAGACCACCCGGGATATGGGCGAGGCGGTGGTCTATCTGGCGACAGCGGAGAACGTGACCGGAGTTGCGCTGACCATCGCCGGTGGCTTCGAGGTGAACTAGCCTGTCCGTCAGTCTCACCGCCGAGTCGTTGTTGGCCTGTTCTCGGCTGAGCATGGCGGTTGGCGGTGCATCGAAACCCGTTGGGCCGGTAGCTTGAGAGGCGGCTGACAATTCACAGGAGCACATAGGCGTTATGGAAGGCCCCACCTCCCACACGTATTTTTCTCAGCGGCTCCGGCTTCACTATGTGGACTGGGCCAACGAGGACGCGCCAGCGATGCTGATGGTTCATGGCGGACGCGATCACTGCCGGAATTGGGATTGGGTAGCTCAGTCATTTCGCGACGACTACCACATCATCACTCCGGACCTGCGCGGCCATGGCGACAGCCAGTGGGCTGTGGGCTCCAGCTACCACCACGTGGACTATGTCTATGACATCGCACAGCTGATTCACCAGAAGAAGATGGACCCGGTCACCATTGTGGCCCACTCCATGGGTGGTGGTGTCTCACTGACCTACGCGGGTCTGTATCCCGAGACGGTGGCGAAACTGGTCGTGATCGAGGGCATGGGTCCGCCGCCGGAGATGATCGCCGAGTGGGTCGACGTCCCCGTCCACAAGCGGCTCGACAACTGGGTGCAGGGCCTGCGTAAGTCCTCGGCTCGCCTGCCACGGCGTTACCCCACCCTCGAGGAAGCGTACGAGCGGATGCAGACTGAGAATCCTCATCTGACCGAGGAACGGGCCCGCCATCTGACCATCCACGGAAGTAATCAGAACGAGGACGGGACCTTCAGCTGGAAGTTCGATAACTACGTGCGCAACTTCTCGCCGGTCAGAGTGCCGTTCGAGGATCAGCACGAGCTCTGGAGTCGCATTACGTGCCCCACGTTGTTGGTTCGTGGCAGCGAGTCATGGGCGTCGGATCCGGCAACCGACGGCCGGGCCGACCACTTCCAGGACGTTCAAGTGGAGACCATCGACGGCGCCGGCCACTGGGCCCACCACGACCAGCTGGACGAGTTCCTGAACCTGACTCGTACCTTCCTGGCCGACTGATGTCGCGGCAGGTGGCTGACCTGTCGATCATCGCGTGGAAGCCGAGGTGTTCACATCCGCGCTACACCGTTGCAACAAAATGCCGGCCGAGGCGGCCGTTTTCAGCAGAGCGGCTGCGGGCACTCATAACCACGTTCGGCGTGCAGGGTGCTACGAGAAGGTTTTGACGAGGGCGAACTTCTGCACCTTGCCCATCGAGTTTCGCTGTAGCTCGTGGACGAGGTGGATCTGTTTCGGGGCCTTGTAACCAGCCAGGTTCGCTCGGGCAAAGGTGAGCAGGTCTTCTGTCGTGATCTCGACTTGGTCTCGATCGTGATCGGCGAGCACGACGGCGGCGGTCACCCGTTCGCCCCAACGTTCGTCGGGGAGGCCGAAGACGGCGACCTGCGCGATTCCGGGATGCTCGGACAGGACTCGTTCGACTTCGGCGCAGTACACGTTTTCGCCGCCGGAGATGATCATGTCGTTGAGGCGATCGACGATGGTCAACCTTCCGTCGGGCAACATGATGCCGACGTCGCCCGAGCGGCAGAATCCGTCGGCCGTCGTCGCTGCGGAGGTTGCATCGTCGCGCCCCAAGTACCCATGGAATGTGGTCAGTGGTCGGGCGACGACTTCACCGGGTTCACCCACCGCACATGACGTGCCGGCTTCGTTTCGTAGGTCGATTTCGGATCGCATCATCGGCCAACCAACGCTGTGGGGGACAAGCGCGGCGCGGTCCTTCCGCTCGTAGGTGAGCCAGCCACCTTCGGTCCAGCCGTAGGCCTCCATGATGGCTGCGGCGGGGAACATGTCGAAGGCGGCGTCGAGCAACGCCAGTGGTCCGGGCGCACCCGATGACAAGACGACATCGAGTCGCTCCATCGGTGGCTGACCCTGGCGAAGCCATGCATCGTGGATCATTGTCGTCATCGATGGCACCAGGAACACCCATGATGCATGCAGCGCGTACTCGGTGAGTGCAAACGTGGCGTCGAACTCGGTCAGCACCCGGTTGTACCCGCCGGCGATCAGGTTGGCCAGGCTGAGGCCGCCATACGACATGTGGAAGATCGGCCCTGGTGTCGAGAGGACGTGCGACGGGGTGAGCCCGAATGTCCACCCCCATTGGGCGGCGCGTTCGAGCAGGTCACCGTTGGTTACCTTGACACCTTTGGGGAATCCGGTTGTTCCGCTGGTGTAGGCGACGACAGCGAGCCGATTGCGGGCAGCGTCGCCCATTGCCATGGCGAGCGGTGGCGCGTGGTCGGATTCGATGGGGTCGATCGTTGCCGCGTCGATGATCTTCACGTCGGCTTCGAGCGAAGTCGTGCGTTCGAAGAAGGCCTGGGCGGTGAGCAGCAGTGAAGCGCCGCTGTCTTGCACGATGAAGTCGATCTCGGGTGCCGTTAGCTGGGTGCTGATGGGCACCGCGGTTGCCCCGATGAGCTGGCAGGCGAGGTAGGCCGCAATATGGTCGGCGCCGTTCGGTAGTAACAGTGCAACCATGGGGCCATGCGGTCCGGGTTGCACCGGTTCGAGCGCAGCGCCGATCGCCTGGGTGCGCTGCCACAGCTCGCCGTAGGTCCAGCTACGTGTCGTGCCGGTCGATGGCGTGATCTCGTCGATCGCCACCCGGTCGGGGACCGCACGGGCATGGGTGGCTACGCACGCTGCGACGGTGAAGCTTTCGTCACGAACCGGCATGGTTTGCCTCTCGGCTGATGATGACGGATGCGTTCTGTCCCCCGAATCCGAACGAGTTCACCTGGAACACACCGACATCCATTTCTCTCGGCCGATGCACCGCCACATCGAAGCTGGCTTCGGGGTCGACGACATTGGTCCCGGCGATTGCCGCCAGCTTCCCTGTCTCCATTGCTCGTATGCCGGCGATGATGCTCATG
>DNHM01000294.1:0-140 GCA_003485885.1 Acidimicrobiaceae bacterium | reverse complement strand
GGTCGCCACGACCCGCTGGCTGGTATCGAAGACCCGGTTGATGGCACGGATCTCGGCCTGGTCGCCTTTTGGGGTGCCGGTCGCGTGCGCGATCATCACATCGATCTGTTCGGGTAAGACGTTCGCTGCTGCCTGGGCAC
>DNHM01000476.1 GCA_003485885.1 Acidimicrobiaceae bacterium | reverse complement strand
TCGGCGTTGTTCTCGCCTCGTCAGGCTGGCTTGATGCACGGGATCGAACGCTCGGACTCGCTGGTGTGGAACCTGCACAAGATGATGGGTATCACCCAGCAGTGCACCGTGTTGCTGGTCAAGGATCCCACCCAACTGGCGCCGGTCTTTTCGACCAAGGCCAACTACATCTTCCAGGCCGACAAGCAGTTCGGTGAATACGACGCAGGCGATCGCACCTTTCACTGCGGTCGTCGAGTCGACGTGCTCAAGGCATGGCTCACATGGAAGACGTTTGGCGACGAAGGCTTCGCCGATCGCGTCGATCACGCAGTCGGGTTGGCCGATCACACTCGCTCGGTCGTTGTCGAGCGTGAAGACTTCGCCGTCCTCGTTCCGGGGCCGTTCACCAACGTGTGTTTTGTGTGGGTGCCGTCTGAGCTCCGCCCGTTCGATCTTGCATCCTTGTCCGAAGACCAGCATGCGCGTCTTCACGCCGTGGCTTCACGCATCAAGTCGCGTATGCAACACGACGGCACCGCCATGATCGGTTTCCAACCGGTGCACGGCATCAACGCCTTCCGGCTGCTGTACATGAACCCCCGGGTAACCACCGCCGACGTCGACCAAGTCCTCGACCTCATCGCGAACTACGGCGAACAAGAATGGGCAGCCTGATGCACGAGAAGTTACGTCCCCAGGGGACGTAACTTTTCAGGCAACGCGCGCTCCGACGAAAGCGACGGGCAACGTTGATCCTGGATTGAGCAATGTGGCATCAATCCCAACAGAGCGGCATAGTTCGATCACGGAATCGATGCTGTGAGCCGCTCCGCAGTCGCGCACAACTCGGAGCGCTTGAGTTGCAGCAATGAGTGGGTCCTGCGGTTCCCGGAATACCGCTATGCAGGCCAGCCCGCCGAGCCGCATTGCGTCGACGACTCGGGCTACAACTGTGGCCAGAACGGTGACAGGCAGGAAGACAGCGGGTATGAATGCACAGTCGTAGCGGTCGCTCTCGTCGAGATTGCTGATGTCCTGGTGACGGATCTCGACACGGTCGACTAGCCCGGCAGCTGCGACATTTTCGCGGGCTCGCTCGAGTGCGGGCTCCCACATATCGATGCCGACGACCGTTGCGTCGGGCCAACGCTGCGCGGCTGCGATTGCGAGGAGTCCGACGCCGGTGCCGACGTCGAGGAACGACCGCATCTGAGCGGCGCCGACGAGATCTGCAATATGTGGGATCAGGTTCGTGCTCGCTCGGCCCTGGCCATCTAGGATCTCTGGATCGGTGTGTTCCCATCCAGGCTTCGCTGTTACCTCCTCGATTATCGAACCCGCCTGCCTGAACGACGAGCTGACCATCTCGGCGATCATGGCGCGCTGCTGTGAGGTCAGTTCGCCGAGATTGGGGATGCCGGCTGCGGCGAGCACGTCGTCGAGCGCCTCACGAACCGCTGGATCGATGAGACCCTCTGGGGCGCCAAGACGGGCGCCAAGCGCAGCAAAGGCCTCGGTTCGGCTGCGGAGGTTCCGGTATGCGGCGAAGACTTCGTCGATCGACATGAGTGTCCTTGTGTCGCTGTCCGTTCTTGAACCTAGACGGGTTCAGCTATCGAAAAGTTATGTCCCCCAGGGGACGTAACTTTTCAGGAGAGGCGAGATGCGGCGGCGGTGATGGCTTCGCTGGTGACGCCGACGATTGTTTCGATGTGATCGTCGGTGATGGTGTACGGCGGGCCGAAGAGCAAGCCGTCGACTACCGGGCCTGATCCGCACGGGTAGATCCACACGCCGCGGTCGATCGCTTCCATTGCGACCTGTTGAGCGAACTCGTCACTCCGAGTGAAACTCTCACCCGAGTTGCGGTCCTTCACCAGCTCGATGCCCTGCATGAGGCCGAGTCCGCGGATGTCGGCCACGTTCGGGTGATCGGCGAGTTCCTCTTCCATCCGGCTGCGCAGTCGCTGGCCCATCTGTGCTGCCCGATCGACCAGGCCTTCTTCTCGCATGATCTGCAGCACCTTCACGCTCACGGCACAACCAAGGTCAGCACCGCTAAAGGTGAAGTACATCAGGCTGTTGCCTGCGGCAGCGATCGGATCCACGATGGTTCGGGTTGTGTACATGCCACCCATCGGCGCGTAACCGCCCGACAGGCCCTTGCCGCCCACGATGATGTCGGGTGTGATGCCGAAGTGTTCATGACCCCACTTCAGGCCGGTGCGTCCGAGTCCAGTCATGACTTCGTCGACGATGATGAGCACGCCGTTGGCTCGGCACGCTTCTTCGACCGCTGGCCAGTAGCCGGCTGGCGGGACCATGGCGGCTCCCGACGCCCCATTGATCGGCTCAGCGATAAACGCCGACACGGTGTCGGTATCCTCGCGTTCGATCACCTTGGCCAACGACTCGGCATCGAGCCAATCGCTCTTGGGATGATCGTTCAGCATCGGCTCAAGGCCAGACCGGCGCCGGTCATGGTTGCCGACACTCAGCCCCGACAGCGTGGACCCGTGATAGGAGACATCTCGGCCGATGACCTTCCACCGGCCATGGTCGCCGTTTGACACATGGTGGGTGCGGGCCAGTCGGACTGCTGCGTCGACTGATTCACTTCCACCGCAGAAGAACGAGGCTTGTGTGAAACCGTCGGGCAACCAGTGTTCGGTGAGTTCCTCGATCAGTGCGACCCGGTTCTCGGTCGCCCACAGCGGCACGACGTAGTCGACCTGACCGAGCGCTTCGGTCGCGGCACGCACTACATCGGCCCGGCCGTGGCCGATGTTGGTCACGATCGCTCCGCCGCCCGCGTCGAGAATGCGGTTGCCGTTGTCGCGAATCAACCACACGTCCTCGGTGCGGTCGATGACCAACGGGGGCGTGTCGGTCGGTACGAATGGAAAACGAGCAGCGCGTTGGGCGTCCATCGGGTCTACACGAGCTCGATGCTTGGGTAGTCCTCGGCGGCTTCCTGGCTAATGAGCTTCATGTACTTGGGCACTCCGCCAAAGTAGGCCTGGTAACGGATCTTGCCTTCCTGGTGGCCAGCGACGTTCGAGTTGTAGCCAGTGAACCAGCCCTTGCTTCGGCGAAACAGCAGCTTCTCGTGGGCCCGCACGACCTCTTCGACCCACTGCTCTTGGGCTTCGCTACGAGCTTCGACCCGGTTGATTCCGTGGTCGCGAGCGTGCACCAGCAGGCCGGTGAGCCAGTCGACGCCGGTTTCGATTGCACGGGGGAAGTTGGTGGATCCCGACACGCTCTGCGGACCAGCCACCATCAACATGTTGGGGAAACCGTGGGTCAACGCACCGAGATAGGTACTTGGGCCATCGCTCCATGCATCGGCAAGTGTTTGGCCACCAACGCCGCGAATATCGATGCGGTCGTACCCGCCGGTGATGGCATCGAAACCAGTGGCGTAAACGATGACATCGAGGTCATGATGCTCAGTAGCGGTCTGGATCCCAGTTTCGGTAATGCGTTCGATCGGCGCATCGGCCAGCGAGACCAGATGCACGTTGTCTCGGTTGTATGCCTCGAAGTACCGAGTCTCAAGCGGCAGTCGCTGCATGGCGAACCCATGATCCTTCGGGATCAACTTCTCGGCGACCTCGGGATCGTCGACCCGGTCGCGGATGCGGTTGGCGATGTACTCAGACATCTCCTGGTTGGCCTTCTCGTCGAGAAAGATCTCCGGGAAGTTTGCGGCCGAGATGGCGAAACCGGGTTCCGCATAGAGCTTGTCCCAGGTCTCGATGCGTTCCTCGGCGGTCAGGTTCCAGAAGCCTCGGCGGTCGGGCACATGTTCGAAGCCGCCGGGTGATGCAGAGCAGTTGGCGAAGATCTCTGGGTAACGAGCGCGGATTGCTGCCATCTCGTCGGTGGAGATCGGTCCGTTGTTCAGCGGTGAACTCCAGTTCGGTCGGCGCTGGAACACCTTGAGTTCGCCAACCTTGTCGGCCAGTTCGGCGATGACCTGAATGCCGGTGGCCCCGGTACCGATCACACCGACTCGTTTGTCGGACAGGTCAAGGGGTTCTTCTGGCCAGTGATAGGTGTGGAACGATTCGCCGGCGAACTCGTCCATGCCGTCGTAACGAGGCAACGTTGGCATCGACAGCGGCCCAAGACTGGTGATCACGAACTTGGCGATGTAGGTCTCGCCGGATTGCAGCTCGATCGTCCACTCGCGTGCGACATCGTCCCAAGTCATGGTGGTGACCCTGGCGTTGAAGTGCATGTGCTGTCGCAGATCGAACTTGTCGGCCACAAAGTTCAGGTACCGCAGGTTCTCTGGCTGGGCCGAGAAACGTTCATTCCAGTGCCACTCGTCGAGCAGCTCCTGGGAGAACGAATAGCCGTAGGTGTAACTCTCAGAATCGAAGCGGGCTCCCGGATATCGATTCCGATACCAGGTACCGCCCAGGTCATCGTCGCCTTCGAGCACGATGGCGTCGATGCCTAGGTCGGTGAGCTTCTTGATCTGATAGATGCCGGATACGCCGGCGCCAATAACTACGACTTCATGCCGTGCTGCTGTCATGACACAAACGCTACTTGGCTACCTCACACTGAGATAAGTGCAGCCTCTCGTATGGGCGACTCGTCAACAGCAGACTCATCGACATTTATCTCGAGGACCGGTGCAAAGCCGTGTTCGCCGTCGATGTCGATTCGGGGGAGCAGTCGGTCGAGCCAGCCAGGCAACCACCAGTTGGCGTTGCCCATGAGTTTCATGCTGGCAGGCACGAGCACGCACCGCACCACCGTGGCGTCGACCAGGATTGCGGTGCCGAGTCCGAGCCCGAACATCTTCAGCGTTGGGTCATCGCTGAGTACAAAGCCGCCGAAGACATAGATCATGATGAGTGCTGCCGATGTGATGACTCGGGCAGTGCCGGCCAGGCCGGTGATTACAGCTTCGTCGTTGTCGCCAGTGCGGATGAACTCTTCACGTACTCGTGACAACAGGAAGACCTCGTAGTCCATCGACAGTCCGAACAGGATGGCGAACATGAACATGGGGATGAACGACACGATGGGCACGGTCGTCTCCAGGCCGATCAGGCCAGCACCCCAACCCCACTGGAACACCATGACCAGCACGCCGTAGGCAGCGCCGATGCTGAGCAGGTTCAAGATTGCGGCCTTCAGCGGCACCAGAATCGATCGGAATACCAGCGTCAGAAGTACGAATGACAGCAGCACAACTGCAGCGATGAACAGTGCCAGTCGGTCGCTGACCCGGCTGGCCACGTCGCCGAAGTTGGCGGTCTGGCCGCCGACATGGGCCGAGGCTGGTGAGTCAGCCAACACGTCGGGGAAGACCTCGGCCCGCAGCCGTTCGACAGTGGAGAAGGTCGCATCGTCTTGAGGAGCACTCGTCGGCAGAGCAATGATCGTGGCGACGTTGCCGATGGTCTCCGGCGGTGTCACCGCCGCAACACCAGGGTCGGCGGCCACGGCGGCAGCGAGCTCGACGACGATCGATGTATCACCAGCAGTGTCAACAGCGATCACCAGTGGGCCGTTGATTCCTGCACCGAAGCCTTCGGCTGCCAAGTCATAGGCCCGGCGTTGGGTGGTGGTGTCGGGCTGAGTGCCTTCGTCGGGGAAGCCGAGCTGCAACCCGAATACCGGCGCGGTCATGGCCAGCAGAGCGACCGTCGTCACGATTGCGTATGGCCATGCATGGCTGGTCACATGGTTGCCCCAACGGCGCCATCCGGGGCCAACTTCTGAAGCGGTGTGGCCACGACGATGGATTCCCAACCGGTTGATCCAGTGGCCGCTCAGGCCGAGCAGAGCGGGAAGGATCGTGATTGAGGCAACAACCATGATCAGCACGATGACCGATGTGGCCACTCCGGCAGCAGTCATGAATGGGACACCGGCTACAGCAAGTCCCAGTATTGCGATCACCACGGTGCCTCCGGCGAAGATCACCGCTTGGCCTGAGGTCGCTACCGCACGGCCGGCCGACTCGGTGACCGAAAGCCCGGTGGCCAGGAACTCTCGATGCCGGGTTACCAGGAACAGTGCGTAATCGATGCCGACACCCAAGCCGATCATGGTGGCGAGTTGTGGTGCCCAGCTCGGAATCATGATCAGGTGACTGATTAGAGGCATCGCGCTGACGCCGATTGCCAGGCCGAACAACGCCATGCCGATCGGAAGGCCCATGGCTATCAGGGAACCGAAGGCGACCAGCAAGATGATGACCGCGGCGCCAATGCCGATGAGTTCGGCTGCGCTGCTCGCCGGTTCTTCGAAGGCGAAGAACAGCTCACCCCCAGCTTCGACCTGTAGTCCAGACTGGTCGCGAGCGGCATCGACCGCGCTGTGTAGCCGTTCCAGGTCGGTTGCATCGATGTCTTCAAGCACCGGATACTGCACGGAGAGCAGCGCGATCTGACCGTCTGGCGACAACGATTCGGCCACGTTGAGCACGTTCGGTAACTCGGTCAGCCGTTGGGTAACACCGTCGAGTGCGTTGCGTTCTGCAACGTTGGCGAAGGTCATGTCGGTTGTCTCCGGGGCAACAACGACTCGGGCGGTCACGCCGGCGCGCTCAGATTGCGCCTGGGTCAGCAGCTCGGTTGCGAGCTGGGAGTCAACGCCGGGGACGTCAAATGAGTCTTCCATGTCGCGGCCGAAACCTGCCGAAGACGAGACGACGATGACGGCAACAAGCGCCCATAGTCCAATAACCCGCCATGGGTGTTGGGCGCTTCCACGCCCCAGTCGATACAGAAAAGCAGTCATGTCGGGTCCTCTCAGCCCTGCGGCGCAGTAGGCCGAGCGCTTCGATAAGCGCCAGGGTCTATCGTGAAAGAACTGCTCTCGTAAT
>DNHM01000385.1:3847-6064 GCA_003485885.1 Acidimicrobiaceae bacterium | reverse complement strand
CCGAGCCACGCAAGGCGAACCACTCCGGTAGGTCCAGCACGATGTTTGGCGATCAGGACCTCGGCCTGGCCTTTATCGGCGCTGTCGGGGTTGTAGATCTCGTCGCGATACAGGAACATCACGATGTCGGCGTCCTGCTCGATCGCGCCTGATTCACGAAGGTCAGCAAGCATGGGTCGCTTGTCGGTGCGTTGTTCGAGGCCACGAGACAGCTGCGAAAGGGCTATCACCGGGCACTCAAGTTCACGGGCAAGGATCTTCAGACCACGGCTGATCTCGGAGATCTCGACCTGACGGTTTTCTGCGCTGGCTCGGCCCGACATGAGCTGCAAATAGTCGACGACGACCATACCCATATCGCCAACCTTGCTCTTCAACCGCCGAGCCTTGGCTCGGATGTCCATGACGGTGATGTTTGGGTCATCGTCAATCCATAGTTGGGCTTTACCAAGTCGTCCCATCGCCTGGGCCAATTTGGTCCAATCCTCGTCCTTGAGACGGCCATTGCGGATGCTGGTGGCGTCGACCTTGGCCTCGGAGACCAGCATGCGTTTGCTGAGCTCAAGTTTGCTCATTTCAAGTGAGAACAGCAGAACCGGTCGTTGTTCAACCATCGAAGCATGAGCCACGATGTTGAGCGCAAAGCTGGTCTTTCCCATTGCCGGGCGAGCGCCGACAACAATGAGGCTGCTCGGCTGCAGTCCCGCAGTGAGTTCGTCGAGATCGATGAAACCAGTTGGCGTTCCGGTAATGGCATCGCCTCGGTCATACAGCGCCTCGATGTCATCGAGGGTTTCGCCCAGTAGGTCATGCATGAACGCCATGGAGTCGGTGACCCGGCCCTGAGCGACATTAAAGACCATGGTTTCGGCCTCGTCGACTGCCTGCTGGACATCCACGGGTTGGGAGTAGCCAATCTCGGCAATTTCATGGGCCGTGGTGATCAGCGAGCGCAAAATCGCGTGTTCGTAGACAATCCGGGCGTAGTGGGATGCATTGGTCGCCGCTGGTGTGCCAGCGGACAATGACATGAGGGCACCGGTGTTGGCGACTGAATCATCGACGCCGGCACGCTTGAGTTCATCGTTGACCGTGATGACGTCGACAGCTTCGCCCTGGCCGTACAACGAGGTGATGGCCGAGAAGATCGATTGATGCACTGGCTTGTAGAAGTGGCCGGCTTCGACGATCTGGGTGGCGTCGATAATGGCGTCGACGGTGAGCAGCATGGCACCGAGCAACGAGGCTTCGGCTTCGATGTTTTGTGGCGGCACCTTGGCGGTGACGGGCACGGGCATGGGTCGAACGTTGCTCGACGTGCCGTAGTTCTCAACAGGCTGGTTCACTGTTCTACCTTGCCCGCGTTTGGCTGTGGATCAGTAGTGGATTGCCTGTTGATTTCCACAGATAAGAGGGGAAAACCCAAAGGGCAAAAGGGGATACAACCCCATGAAATGGGGATTGTGGTGGTCGAGATGGGGACTTTGCACAGCCGTGTGTGGAAAGTCTTGAGGTCCAGTTCTCTGAGTGCAACTCGTCAAAGTTGGTATCCACGCCGCTCATCATGGCACGCAGGTGCGACAGTGGTGCACCGCTCGGCTGCCGCCGGCCTTCGTCGGACCTTGTTTCCCTGTATCTGGGTCCCGCGCTTCCGTCGGCTCTTCTCGTTCGCCGCTGCAGATGTAGAGATCCTGATCTCTACGTAGAACGACACTGACTGCCTGCACCAGCAGGTGCAGGCAGTCAGTTGGAGTGATGGTCCGCACAACTAGCTGGGCGTGAATTTCAGCGCAAAACGGCAAGAAACCCCCGTTGCTGACCGTCGTCAGCTTCGAGGGTTTCTTGAAGATCGACGCAACTTACGTTACGTCAGCGCACACGCTCAGACTTCGAGCGTACCTTGGAAGAACCTGCGACGGCTGCCGAGAGCTACCGCACCGAAGGCGATGAGGCCGGCACCGGCGTATGCGAGGACAGCGCTTTCGCTACCGGTTTGAGCCAAACCAGCAACCCCGTCACTGGCAGCAGGAGCTGCAGGGGCCGCACCAGCAGCTGGGTTAAGTGTGCCCAGACCGTAAGGCCCAGTAGGAGATGCAGGCATGTTGGTGAACGGGCCAGGGTAAGCTTGGGCGTCGGCGCACTCTGAGTTGATGGCCTGCTCGTAGCTGCACGTAGGACCAGCGTCAGCGGTGAGACCACCGAAAGACAGAACGCTCA
>DNHM01000385.1:0-3721 GCA_003485885.1 Acidimicrobiaceae bacterium | reverse complement strand
CAACTGAAGTTCCACGTCAACTTCTTGAGCGAAGATCTTTATAAAAACGCGAGGTATGTACTTCCGCAGCCACGGAGGTCTCTACTCACCACGTTCGAAGATAAGCGTGAAACCATGGGCCTCGTCGAGCGCAAACGTCTCGGTCCAGCTGCCATCTTGTTGTGTGGGAAAGCCACTGATCCGCCAACCCTGCGATGGCCGAACGGTCAGCGTGAACTCACCAACCAGCGCGGTTGCTTGGGCAGGGACATACACGTCGTACCGGCCGGGTTCGGCTTGAGACGACATTCTTGCGGTCACCTGAGCAGAGTCGCCGAGGGGGACCTCAAAGAAGATGCGGTGGCGGTCGTAGCTAAAGGCAGGCTGCGCATCCTCGATCCGGTACGCAGTATCTGCTTCCAACGATTCAACTGTGGATCGGGTGTACAACCCGAGCGCCAGGAAGTTGCTGCCGAAACCGAGTGTCCCACCGGCAGGGCCGCCGACGTCGCCGCGTCCAAGGACATAGTCACCAGCATCGGCTGGTGCATCGTTGGATTCGACCATCACTAGCTCCGACGTGACTGCTCCCGTTTCGGGGTTCACCATGACGTCGTACGTTGCAGTGCGGCTTGCGTAGCCGTCGAGTTTTGATGCAGTACCCGTCTGGCCGTAGATGCCGACCATGTCGACAGCTGTGCCGACGTCAGGGAAATCAGCAGATAACCAGATGCGATCCAGGAAGGCGTTCTCTTGTTCGTTGAACGTCACCATGCTCAAGCGGTTTGCCCGCGCAGCTGGCCCGAAGATAGCGCCGAGTTTCTCGGGTCCGGGGATCTCGATAGCTAACAGTTTATTGAAGGCCTGGCCAGCGAGCACCCGAAGTACATCTTGACGCTGCGCTCGGTCTACGGGGTCGAACTCGACGTACTGGTCGCGAAGCAAGAAGTCGACCACGTTGTCGGCATCAATGGGTTCGGTGCGGCCGTCGACAACAATCGGTCCGGTTAGTTCGAGCATCCCTGCCAGCGCATATGGGTCGATTGTGATCACCCCGTCAATGTGGAATTCGGGGTCCTGTCGCCATTGAGGGGTGAGGTCGCGGACCGCTGCGGCGATTGTGGACAGATCCGGGGTCGCGGTGAGGTTCTGCGGTCGCAAGCTGGGAACGGCGGACAGGAATGACTCGGGGAACACTTCTGGGTTGGTGAATGTCGCTGGTCCGTTGCCAAGCTCGACATCGACCGAACCAGACTCGGTTAACTCAAAGCGACCTTGGTCGGCTTCAAGGAAACCGTAGGCACCCACGAAACCACCGAACTCACGAGACTCAGATGGCTGGAGAAACAGCACCATGTAGCGCCGGAGTCCGTTTGCCCCGAACATGTCGGGAAGCACTGACGTGCCATGGTTGGCCAGATCGATATCTGCGGCGGTCGACACCAATTCCTCGTTCACCGAGTCGAGGCGGGAGCCAAGCATGGGCAACAGCCACGGGGTGTTGACGTCGCGCAACGACTGTTGTGCTGCCCGCAGCGTACGATTCGCAAGCGTGAGTTCGGCGTTCACCGCCTCAACAAGGTCAAGGTCGAGCTCGCCGTTTTGGCCCCGGATCTTATCGACGTCGGCTTGCAGCACAGTGCGTTTTGCAGTGCCCGCCAATGTGGCTCCCTGAGCTGCCGCAGTTTCGAGTGCGCGACTGTGTTGTGCTGCAATCGGGACCCACCGGGCTGGCCAGGTCAACGGGCCACTCAGCCGGTCGTGCGCCTGTTCGAAGTCAACCTGTGCGGCATCGAGCAACTCGAGTGCCTGGGATTGGTCACCTTGTTCCACTGCGGTGACACCGTCTTCGGCCTGGTCGACACCACGCTCAACCTGCCCCCGAGCAGACAATGCAGTTGCCGCAGTGAGTGCCGTTGCTCCGGCTGCGAAGGTCATGACCGCAACGAGGCCACGGCGGGCGTGTTGTTGTTGGCGCTCCGGCAAATTGCGGAATCCGGTGATCACGATGGGTGTTATCGTTATCGCTGCCAGAATCGAAGCGCTTGTGTTGAAGCCGATATTGGGCAAGTACAAGACGGTTTGTGTCGTCAGCGCGGCCACAAAGGCGGCGCTGATTACCCAACTGTCGCGGTCCAACTGGCGCCACATAGTGATCGCCAGTGCTACCAAAAGCGCACAAGCCGCAAAGGCGATGGCAGGGATGCTGAATCCAGTGAAGAACAGGCCAAGCGCAGCCGACACTGTGACAGCTTGTGCGGTGGCGAACTGACCGAACCACACGACAGCCGCAGCGAAGACGAAACTGAGCGCGTAATCCGCAGCGGAGTTTCCGGTTGGCTGGTTACCGCGAAAGGTGGCGGCGACGCCAGCGAGCAAGGCAATCACGGGAACCACGTCGCGACTTTGGAGACCGAAGCCGATCGCTGGCGGCTTGTCGGGTGGCTCGGGGGTGCCGGAGGTCTCGGAAACGACTGTCATCAACTTTGCATCGTACGACGTGTTTCGGGTCCGACTGGGCCACCTGCAATCGGTGCGATGCAACAGGGTCTAGGTGCAAGGTTTACGGCAGGGTGTAAGAACAGGGTGTGATTGGAGGCTCGATCCGTAAAGCTGGTGGGGTGACATCGGTAGAGACGCTTCCCCCACAGTCGCCGCCCGACGCGGCTGGTATGGCCCCAGCATCGGCGGCGCCTGGCGAATTTCCTGAGCTGCGGATCGGTCCATTGGCTGTCTGGCCACCGGTGATTCTGGCTCCCATGGCCGGTGTGACCGACGTGCCGTTTCGGGCATTGTGTCGTGAGCATGGTGAACAGGGGCGTCGTCTGATTGGTTCCGCGTCCTCTGCCCGAGCCGATGCAGCACCCGGGTTGTACGTCAATCAGATGATCACCGCTCGGGCGTGGCTCGAAGGTAATGCCAAGACACTCAAGCTCGCCGAGTTCGGTGCAGACGAGTCGCCTCGCAGCATCCAGTTGTACGGCACGGTTCCCGAAGAGGTCGGTGAAACCGTGCGCCGGTTGGTTGAGCAGGGTGCTGTTGACCATGTCGACATGAACTTCGGTTGCCCGGTACCAAAGGTGACCAAACATGGTGGCGGCGCAGCCTTGCCGGTCCGCCATCGACTGTTGCGTCGCATCGTGCAGGCGGCCGTCGCCGGTGCTGGTGATGTTCCGGTCACCATCAAGTTCCGTATGGGCGTTGACGACGATGTCATGACCTTTATTGAGACCGGCCGCATCGCCGAGGGCGAAGGTTGTGCAGCGATCGCGCTGCATGCCCGCACCGCCGAGCAGCTGTATTCAGGGCATGCCCGATGGGATGCGATTGGTGAACTTAAACAGGCAGTGACTTCGATCCCGGTGCTTGGCAACGGTGATATCTGGGAGCCGGCCGACGCACTTGCCATGATGCGCGAGACTGGTTGCGACGGCGTCGTCATTGGTCGAGGTTGCCTCGGACGGCCGTGGCTGTTCAGTGCACTCGCAGCTGCGTTCGACAGTCAGCCGCTTCCCGAGCTCCCAACGTTTGGCGCAGTGAGCCACACGATGCTTCGCCATGCAGAGATGTTGGTGGAGTGGTACGGCAACGAGGGTGCGCTCCGCATGTTCCGCAAACATGCGCTCTGGTACCTGATGGGCTTCCCCATCGGCGGCGAGATGCGTAACCAGTTCGCCCGGTTCACCAAACTCGATGAGCTGCGGGTGCTGGTCGAGCAGGCCGATTCGAGTGAGCCGTTCCC